>JBBRGK010000061.1:0-10986 GCA_038240805.1 Dehalococcoidia bacterium
GAGCGTGCCGGCGCGTTCCAGATGCTCGTGCCCAGATACTTCCAGCCAGCGTCGGCGAACACGCAGACGATGTTGCCGCGTTCAATGCGGTGGGCGAACTTCAGCGCCGCGTGCAGCACCGCGCCAGCCGACACCCCCGCAAAGATGCCTTCTTTGTGAATCAGCTCGTAGGCATGTTCGAACGCGTGGCGGCTGCGCACCAGCACTTTGCCATCGAGCATGTGAATATCCAGGATCGGCGGGATGTAGCCGTCATCCATGCTTTTGAGCCCCTGCACGTGGTTACCCGGGTGCGGTTCAACGGCGACAACTTTCGTCGCAGGATTTGCTTCCTTTAACCGGCGCCCCGTCCCCATGATCGTGCCGCCTGTGCCCAGGCCAGCGACGAAGATGTCTACTTTTGGCAGGTCGGCCAGGATCTCGGCGCCCGTGCCGTCGTAGTGGGCGCGTGAGTTCTCCTCGTTAGCAAACTGGTCGAGGATGAACCAGCCGCGCTCTTTTGCAAGCTCGCGGGCAAGCTGCATCGCCCGCTTGATGCCCTGCTCGGCCGGCACCCAGATGATCTCGGCGCCATAGACGCGCAGCATGTCACCGATTTCGGGGAAAACGTTCTCGGGTACGACGACCTTGATTTTGTAGCCAAGTTGGCGTCCGATCATCGCCAGTGCGATGCCGGTGTTGCCGGTGGTTGCCTCGACGATCGTTGAGCCGGGCTGGATCTTCCCTTCGCGCAGCGCAACGAGCAGCATTCGGCGCACGATGCGGTCCTTGACACTGCCCGTGGGATTCTGGCCTTCGAGCTTGGCGAACAGGCGCACACCAGGCTTCAGGTCGAGATGCTGCAGCTCGACCAGCGGCGTGTCGCCCACATGTTCAAGCACATTGTGGCAGAGTGGGTGAGGCTGCGAGTCAATGTGACTGCACAGGGCCGGGTCGGGACGTGGGGCGGACGGACCGGCGCTCATCCGGATGCACCGGGAGCACTCAGAAACTCGCGCACGATCTGGTTGAACTCCTGTGGCCGCTCGAACGGGGCCATGTGGCCGCAGCGATCGAGAATACGCAACTGGGAGCCGGCGATGCGTTTGACTGCGCGATAGGCATGTTTTACCGGGATGGTGCGGTCGTTCTTCCCCCAGATGATCATCACTGGCAGGGCGAGCACGGATGTACGCCGCAGGTGATGCCGCCAGCGTCTGAGTCCAAACAGGGAGATGTTGCTTCGCTGCGCCGCACCGAACGCGCGGCGGTTGCCGGGACGGCGCCAGTGCTCATAGACCGCTGCCACGAACTCGGGGGTGACCTGGGCCGGGTCGTACACCTGGTGCTCAAGCGAGCCGCGTGCGCGTTCGATCGTCGCTTCTACGATGAAGCGGTCGAGCAGTGGCAGGGTCAGCAGGCGCAAGGTCCAACCGATGTCGCGGCCGAATCCGGCGCTGCCCACGAGCACCAACCGATTGACGAGGTCAGGCCGCTCTGCTGCGGCGTGGGCGCACATCAGCCCTCCGGCCGAGAGTCCGACCAGCGCGGTCGGCACACCGCCGATAATCTCCTTGATGAAGTTACAGACGAAGGCGCCGCCGTTCTCGGCCCGGTAGTCAACATCCGCGTAGTCGGAGAGACCGTGCCCAGGGAGGTCCGGTGCATATACCCGGGCGAACGCGGACAGCTGCTGGATATTGTGCTGGTAGGTGAGAGTGGAGCCGCCAACACCGTGCATTAGCAGGACGGGCATGCCCTCGCCTGCTGCGATGTAGTGGATGCGCTGCCCGCCCACGACTTCGTAGTGCTCTTCAATTGCCGCCATGGGCGCATACTAGCGCATCTCACCGCGCCTCACCATTCTCCGTCGCGCAGGCAGACGCAAGTACCGGCCCAGACGGTTCCGATGACCTGGGCCGCTCAAGTTCCGCGGCTGCGCTGGTGCTACGCTTGCAAGCAGAACCACCTGGCCGCGCTCATTCCCGTGTCGAGCAACTCGCGCCCTGTCATGAGCCCGGTCCAGCTTCCAACAATGCAGCGCACGACGCAGGCTATATAAGAGAACCGAAAGAAGAACCCGTGGCGCGCATTTTGCTGCTGATTCCTACACGCACTTATCGCACGCGGGCGTTTATGCGCGCCGCACAACGGCTCGGCGCCGAGGTCGTTATCGGGTCCGAGCGGCCACAGGTGCTGGCGAAGAGGCGGCCGGGCACAACCGTGGTCGTGGACTTTCGCCGCCCCGATCGGGCGGTGGCTCAGATAGTCGAGCTTTCCCGCAGTCAACCCTTCGACGCGGTGCTCGGGGTGGACGACGACACGACGTTAGTGGCAGCGATGGCGGGGGCGGAGTTGGGCCTGCCGCACAATGAGGCGGCATCGGTGCGGGCGACCCGCGACAAGCACCTGATGCGTACCCTTCTCCACGCAGCCGGGGCACCGTCGCCGTGGTTTGAGCTGGTCTCCTTTGACGACGACTTACCGGCAATCGCGGCGCGGATGCGCTACCCGTGCGTGCTGAAGCCTACGTTTTTGTCTGCCAGTCGCGGCGTCATCCGCGCCGACGATCCCGACGGCTTTCTTGTCGCGGCTGAACGAATCCGGGCGATCCTCGCTGAGCCAGAGACTGCTTCGACTGGCGGCGAATTTGCACGACAGCTGCTGGTGGAGGGCTTCATCCCCGGCCTCGAAGTCGCTCTCGAAGGAATTCTCACTGACGGGGTGCTGAAGACGCTGGCCCTTTTCGATAAGCCAGACCCGCTCAATGGGCCGTACTTCGAGGAAACGATCTACGTGACGCCGTCGCGGCTTGCGCCTTCGGTGCAGCGGGAAGTCGAGGCGGCAACGACTGTTGGCGCGGCGGCTCTCGGATTGCGGGAAGGGCCGGTCCATGCGGAGCTGCGTGTCAATGACGGCGGCGCCTGGATCGTTGAGATCGCTGCCCGCTCGATCGGCGGCCTCTGCTCGGATACGCTGGAGTTCAGCGGTGGCGCCTCGCTTGAGGAGCTAATCCTGCTGCATGCCATCGGTGCGGATATCTCGCAGTTCGAACGCGAGCAGCAGCCGTCAGGGGTGATGATGCTGCCGATCCCTGCTGCGGGTGTGCTGCATGCGGTGCATGGCGTGGAGCAGGCCCGCGCTGTACCTGGCATCGAGGACGTGACGTTGAGCATCCCGATCGGGCAGACGGTGGTGCCGCTTCCCGAAGGAAACCGCTATCTCGGCTTTGTGTTCGCACGCGGCGATACACCGGCAGCCGTCGAGGCGGCGTTGCGCGAAGCACACGGCTGCCTTGAATTCGAGATCGGGTAGCCGGCCGAACCGGCCGATAGCTCTATTTTGAGGGCTGGTAGAACGGATTCGACCCGGAAGCATGATCAGTGGAGTCGATCACCGCAGTGACTGCGGGGAGCGCTTCTTTGATCATCACCTCGATGCCCTGTTTCAGCGTGACATCGGCCATGCCGCAGCCCTGGCAGCCGCCCCCAAGCTGCACGTAGACGACGCCGTCCTTCACGTCCAGCAACTCGACCACGCCGCCGTGACTGGCGACGCCGGGGTTGATCTGCTCGTCCAGGATCTTCTGCACTTCGAGGGCCAGCGGGTCGCGCCAGACCGGGTTCGGATTCTCGATCGACATTCCGGCGCCCTGAGGACCATCGGTGTAGTCAACCGTGGCGCCGCGCAGGTTCTCCAGGCTGACCGTGTCGATCAGGACGGAGAAACCGCCGCCGTCGAACTCTATGTCTTTCTCATCGCGGTCGTCCGGGTTGGTGATGCCGATCGCATAGCGGAAGCCCGACGACGAACGGCCCTGAATGGCGACGCGGAGCGCAGCGTTCTCCTTGCCCTGGCTGGACATGAAGCTGCGGATCTTTTCGCGCGCCACGTCGGTGAACGCGACGGGTGGGGTCTGCGATTCAGTCGTCTCGGTGTCGGCTGTGCGTGTGGTCATTTCGTCGCCTCCGAAGGGCTTGCTAGGCATCACTCTATTGACTGTACCACACGGCTTCGGCGCCCTGACATACCAGTCACGTCACATCCCGCGTATCAGGTACGATGGCCGCGCGAACCGGTCGACGGTACTCTTCGGTGGAGTGGTATAGATGAGCACGACGGCGCAACCGGCCGCGTTCCAGCTTGAGTCCCTTATGACTGACCTTCAGGCGAACGGACGGTCCTACCACGAGTTTCTGCGGCGAGAGTCGATGAGCGCCGGCATCTATCAGCTTGCCGTAAGTGAACCAGACCGGCAGCAGCCGCATGCTGAGGATGAGGTCTACTACGTGCTCGCCGGGCATGGGGCAATTGAAATCGACGGTGTGCGAACGCCGGTCGCCACAGGCAGCGTGCTGTTCGTGCCAAAGGCGGCGCAGCACCGTTTCGTGGACTTCCCGGACGGACTTACGTTGCTTGTCCTGTTCGCGCCGGCGCAGACAAGAGGATAGCTCGATGTGGTCAAACCTGGCAGTGGCCGAACCGGAGCTTGCGGTCTACGGCGCCGAGCGAATCGCGTCCGGCGGCGTATCGTACCTTGCCACCGTGCGTCGCGACGGTACGCCGCGCGTTCACCCGGTAACAGCGATCATCGGTGACGGCAGGCTGTTCGTGTTCATGGAACCGACATCGCCAAAAGGGCACGATCTACGCCGTAATCCGGCGTACGCGCTGCACTGTGCCGTCTCCGACAACAGCGGCAGCAGCGGCGAATTTTTCGTTCGCGGGACTGCTGCGCTGGTGGAGGATGCCGCGACGCGGGCGCTGGCCGTCGCCGCAGCGACGTATGCGCCGGCCGAGCGATACATCCTCTTCGAACTGGATGTCGAAGGCGCCGCTTCGGCTGTGTATGCCGACGGCCGTCCGCAGCACCGTCGCTGGGGCACGGCTTGAGGCGGCGGCAGGCATTTGACCGCCGTGATGGTTCTTCGCGCCCGCTTGCGGTTAGTCAGTTGACAATGGTTTCGCTTGAGGCTTAGGTTTGGCACGCCGAGCGGCTCGTAACCGGAGTGCCTCTTCCGGAGTCTGCCGGCGGCCAGGGGGAGAGATGGCGCAAGAACAGTATTGGGATCGGATCGCAACCTCCCGCATTCGGCGGAGAACCGCACTCAAAGGAGGCGTAATCGCCAGCGCAGGCTTGACGACGGCCTTCCTCGCTGCCTGCAGCGGCAGCAGTAACAACACAAACAACGCCAAACCCGCCACGGCCACGGCTGCGGCCACTGCTGCCAGCGTCGCCGGTACTTCGGCTGCACCGGCCGCGTCGGCTTCCGCAGCTGCGCCGGCGGGCTCGCCTGCAGCGAAGGCAGCAGCTTCCGTCACGCCGAAAAAAGGCGGCACGCTCGTCCACCAGATCAATGCTGATCCACCGAGCCTGAACCTGTGGACGGAGTTCACCTATGTAGTGAACGTTGCGGTTGCGCCGGTGTACAACCAGCTGCTGCAGGTCGATCCACTCGATGAGAGCAAGGTCATCGGCGATCTGGCCAAATCGTGGGAGTACACCAACAACGACAAGACGGAGATCGTCTTCAAGCTGCAGGACGCGACGATCACCTGGCATGACGGCAAGCCGTTCTCGGCAGAGGACGTCAAGGCGACGTACGATTGGTTGAGCAACCTGCCAAAGGGTGTGGTCAGCCAGCGCACCACTGCAGCGCGCAACGTGGACAAAGTCGAGATCGTCGACGCCAAGACACTCAAGTTCACGCTCAAGAAGCCACAGGCATCGTTCATACCGGGCATCTCGAGCCATCACTTCGCCATGGGCGCCAAGCACATCATCGACCAGACCAATACTCTGCTTGATTCAAATCAGCAACCGGTCGGCACGGGACCGTTCGTGTTCAAGAGCTACAAGCGCACGAACGTGATGGATTTCGAACGCAACAAGAGCTATTGGCGGCCGGATCGTCCGTACCTGGACGCGATCAGCTGCTTCATCATCCAGGAGCCGGCAACGGCGATCACCCAATTCCTGAGCGGTCAACTGCAACTGCTGCGCCCCTTTGCGGTCAGCGATCTGGCGCAGATTACCAAAGGGCTCGGTGACAAAGGCACAATCGACATAACGCCAAGTCTGAGCCGGGCGGCGCTGATCCCGAACGGCACGAAGCCACCGTTTAACGACGTTCGGATGCGCGAGGCGATCAGCGCGGCGATCGATCGCGACGAGTACAACAAGATTCGTGACGAAGGCAAGGGCTTCAAGGGCGCCTACCTGAATCCGAAAGGGCAGTGGGGCCTGCCCGAGAGCGAGCTGGCGAAGTTCACCGGCTACGACGGCAAGCAGGACTTGCAAAAGGCGAAGCAGCTAATGACCGCTGCCGGATTCGCCGACGGATATAAAGGGATGATGCCTGTTCGCACGGACTTCGAAGAGAACGCCGTCGCCCTGCAGCAGCAGCTGAAAAAGGCCGGCTTCGATTTCACGATTCAGGTCGAGAAGTCGGCGGTGCTGACGCAACGGGCGACCGACACGCAGTTCGATCTGCTCTGTCACACCTGGGCCACGCCGTTCGATGACCCGGACGACGGCTTTGCGGAGATGATCATCTCGCCAGATCGGGCTGGCCGGAACTGGGCCAAGATCACAACCCCCGAGGTGGACCGGCTGTTCGACCTGCAACGGGCTGAGTTTGACCCGGCCAAACGCAAGCTGATCAGCAACGACTGCGACAGGGCGGGCCTGGGAAACTATCCGAACATGATCGTGCTCTACGAGCCGAACCTGAACGCCCGCTACAACTTCGTGGTGGACTTCAAGCCGCAGGTTTCTCAGTACACGAACCAGCGCTACGAGAACGTATGGCTGTCGAAGTAAGGCGCCGTCCTGCCCGCTGAACAGCGCTTTCTGTCGGCAGCTCAAATCGAACGGCGGGATCGAGAATGACCCGATACATCGTGCGGCGGTTGCTGCTGCTGTTGCCGACGCTGGTGCTGGTGACGTTGCTGATCTTCACCCTGATGCGGGTCGTGCCCGGCGACGTGGCGAAGCTGATCGTCACCGGCGGCGGTGAGGGAAAGTTCAACGAAGCTGCCTATCACCAGGTGCAAAAGCAGTTGCACCTCGATAAGCCGATCGTCGTGCAGTACGTCGACTGGGCAGGGGCTGCTCTGCACGGCGACTTCGGCAAGTCGTACTGGTCGAAAACCAGCGTACGCACTGAACTCGGGTCGCGGCTGCCGGTGACGCTGGAGATGGCCCTGCTTGCGCCGCTGATCGCGCTGCTGATTGGCGTGCCGCTCGGCCTTATCTCCGCGGTCAGGCGGGGCACACCGATGGACTATGGCGCCCGCATGATCTCGATTGCGGGGCTTTCGATGCCGCATTTCTGGCTTGGGATCGTCGTGATCCTGATCCTGTCGAACTACTTCCACTACATCGTGCCGATCCGCTACGCCGAGGTCTGGCAGAACCCGAGCCGAAACTTCCAGCAGATGGTCTGGCCGATTCTCGTGCTGGCAACGGGCCTGATGGCGCTGCTGGCACGCATTACCCGTTCGGCGATGCTCGAAGTGCTGCGTTCCGACTACATACGGACTGCGCGGGCGAAGGGGTTGGGCCGGCTGATGGTGGTCGGACAGCATGGACTGCGAAACGCGATGCTACCGATCGTAACGATCTTCGGCGCTCAGCTCGGGGCGCTGATTGGCGGCGCCGTTGTCACCGAGCGGGTGTTCAACGTGCCTGGCATGGGGCGCTACTTCATCGAGTCGGTGTTCGTTCGCGACTTCCCGGTGGTGCAGGCGGTGATGTTGCTGGTCGCAATCGCATATCTGCTGGTGAACCTCATGGTGGACCTGAGCTACGCCTGGCTCGACCCTCGGATCCGATACAGCTAACTGGCGCTGCCTGCGGCGGGACAGAGGAGAAGTTCGACGCGATGTCTGTAGATGCTGCCAGCGCAAGTCTTCCACTGCAGGGCATGCTGCTAACTGGGGAGCGCACGCGGCTGCGGCGGCTGTGGAAGATCGTGCGGGCACAGCCGCTTGGCACGCTCAGCCTGCTGGTTCTGGTTGCTTACGTTGTGATCGCCGTGTTTGCGCCGGTTTTTGCCACCCACGATCCGTATTCGATCAACGCCGCGACGACCTACAAGCGGCCGGGCGTCGTGGGGATCATGGGAACCGACAACTTCGGGCGCGATATCTTCAGCCGTGTCATCTACGGCACCCGCATCTCGGTGTCCATCGGCTTTACGACGGTGCTGCTGGCCACCGGGATCGCGGCTTTCGTCGGCGGGGTCAGTGGGTTCCTGGGCGGAACGGTTGACCTTCTGGCTCAGCGTGTCGTGGATACGTTTCAGGCCTTTCCGGCGCTTGTGCTGGCGATAGTTGTCGTCTCCGTGCTAGGTACGAGCGGCGTAAACGTGGTGATCGCTCTCACCCTCTCCACCTGGCCGGGAATCGCCCGCGTGGTCCGCTCGCAAGTGCTGACATTAAAGACATCACCGTTCATAGAAGCGGCCCGCTGTACGGGGCTTTCCGATGCGCGGATTATCTGGCGCCACCTGCTGCCAAACACGCTGCCGATTCTGCTTGTGTTGGCCTCGGCCAGCGTTGCCAGCGTGATCATCGCGGAGGCAACCTTGAGCTTTCTCGGCCTGGGAATTCCAGCGCCGGAGCCATCATGGGGCTCGATCCTGACGGGTGCCGAACGGTACGCTCAACGGGCGCCCTGGATCGGGATCTTCCCTGGATTGGCGATCACCATCGCAGTGTTTTCCGCCAACTTCCTCGGCGATTCAGTCCGCGATCTGCTCGATCCGCGGTTGAGGCAGTAGTGGCCCCAACCCCGTGCAACGCAACCAACGATCGCCCTCCCTTCATCTGTGGGTACCCCAGACGGAGAGAGGAAACACGGTGAAGTCCTCCAACCAACGCCGCCGTCCGTATCGGGCAACCAATGATCGCCCTCTCTGTTGCCCGCGACATGTGTGGAGGAGGAGAGGGGAAGGGGTGAGGTAAAATGCCAGGCGCATTATCGGGAATCCGGGTGCTGGATTTCACCCGCTATCAACAAGGGCCGTACGCGACATCGTTGCTCGCTGACATGGGCGCCGACGTGCTCAAAATCGAGCCGCGAATCGATGGCGAGTTCGGCCGCCAATCGGAACGCGATGAAACCGGCTTCTCCGGCTACTTCGAGGCCTATAACCGCGGCAAACGATCGATGACGCTCGATCTGCAACGGCCCGAGGGGCGGAGAATCGTCGAACAGCTCATTCCGCAGATGGACGTGCTGACCGAGAACTTCCGCCCCGGTGTGATGGACCGGCTCGGTGTCGGCTACGAAGCGGTCCATCAGCTAAATCCGCGCCTGGTGTTTGCTGCCGCCTCCGCTTTCGGGCCAGAAGGGCCAGAGGCGCGCCGTCCGGGCTACGACCACATCGCGCAGGCGGTGAGCGGGCTGATGATCGAGCAGGCGGGTGGGCCGGGGCACGATCCCCAGGCCGGCCTGCCGGGGCTGGCGGACCAGGTGAGCGCGATCATGTTCGCGTTCACCATCACCTCAGCGCTTGTGGCGCGGCAGACGACCAGCGAAGGCCAACTCGTGCAGGTGTCGTTGCTCGGCTCGATGATCGGCTTGCAGAGCCGCCAGGTGACCCGGTTTTTGTATACCGGCAAGCAGGGCAGGGCGAAGTGGCGTCGCAGCCCTCTCTACAGTCACTACCGCACCAGCGACGGCTGGGTCGCGATAGCGGCGCAGGACCCGAAACGCTGGCCGCCTCTCTGCCGCGCCCTGGGACGGCCAGAGCTCATCGACGATCCGCGCTTCGTCGGACCGTGGGAGCGCAAGGCGAACGAGGACGACCTGGAAGCGCTGCTTGAGGGGATCTTCGTCGAGCGCACGTCGCAGGAATTCCTGGACAGCCTGATGGCCGAGGATGTGCCCTGCGGTCTGGTCAAGGACTTCCGTCAGGTGGTGGACGATCCGCAGGTGCTCGCGAACGGCTATGTCGCCGAGCTCGATCACCCGAACCTCGGCCCGATGCGGGTTGCCGGGGTGCCGTTTCACCTTTCGGCCACGCCGCCCGAGCCGGTGCGGCCCGCGCCAGAACTCGGCCGCAACACCGAAGAGGTGCTGCTCGATCTCGGCTACAGCTGGGACCAGATCGGCAAGCTGCGCGAGGACGAGGTTATCTGAGCAACGCTGCTAATCCGTTGCCGGCATTGCCAGCGCGGGATCGGCAGCTGCCAGCACTGGCCGGTATTCGGGGTTGCGCTTCCAGTCGGGCACCGGCGTTTCGCAGGCGGCGTGGGGCACGAACTGAGAGCGCTCCACCAGCTGATATTTGTGAATGTAGCGGGGGCAGTTCGGAAAGACCTGTCGGGTGCGCACCCTGACCACGAACTGGGCACCGGGGTACTCCGCCATCAATGGGTCGTTCGCGTCGATGCTGGCGAAGCCATTCAGCCGCAGCCGGCGCTGGCGCTCGAAGTCGATGAACAGCAGCCCCACATCCGGGTTGACGAGCGCGTTGCCCATCGAGAGGTACATGCCGTTGCCGTCATAGTTCGGGAAGGCGATCGTCTGTTCGTCCAGCACCCGGACGAAGCCGGGGTCGCCGCCCTTGTACGAGACGTTCGGCCTGCCTTCGGTATCAACCGTGGCGAGGAAGAGCATATCGGCACGTTCGATGAACTTCTGATCGGACTCGCTAATGAGCTCATGAACCCAGGCCTGCTCGCCCTTGTCCGCCAGCCGTCGCGTGTCGAACTCGTCCTGCAGGCGGCGGTTGCCTTCGTGGTAGATCTGCGACATGGTGCATCCTCCGTGCTGAGCGGATCTCGATGACGAGAGTATAAGCCCGCCCAGCATCGCGGTGCGCGGAATCGCGGACGGTCCGGTCTGCGTAGTACAGTGATCTTGCCGGCAGCCGGCCCTTTGCATCCTCATTTTCACTCGCTGCGGGCTCCAGTGCAGCGAATCGGTTCATATTGTCAGGAGAACACGCGGTGTCCACTAACCTGATCTCGAACCCCAATTCTGTCAGCCCGATG
>JBBRGK010000062.1:0-10936 GCA_038240805.1 Dehalococcoidia bacterium
AACCCAGAGGCCGGGTCGCTCTAAAGCTCGCACCGGTACCTCCAGGTTGAAGCGGTCGATCTTCTTGCGCAGCTCCTCGGCCAGTTTCTTGTAGCGTACGAAACGGTCATCAAAGCGCAGCTCAACGGCGGGCCGTCTTGCCAGACGGTCCTGCTCCGGGAGCGGCAACAGGTCGGCGCGAACCTCGGCGAGCCAGCGTGCGAAGTCGGACGCCATCCAGCGGAAGCGCTCGTCGGAAGCATCGATTTCCTTGCCGAGATCCATCCAGGCCGGCACCGCGCCCAGGCTCGCCATCGTGCGGTTGACGAACCAGGCGTCGTGATCGATCGCGTCTTTGAGGTCGAGACCGAGCGGTTTGCCGCGGGTCGGCAGGTTGTCGAACGCACCTTGCTCCGTCGCCTCGCGGATGCGCTGTTCAATCGCCGACTCCACCTGGCGCGGTGTCCGCAACGGCTGACGCTGCTTCTGCGCCTGCTGGCTCTGCTCCTCCACCAATCGCCCGCTCCATTCTCCGGTATCAGGGTGTCAGACTACTCGCCGCCCCACCCCTGCCTGCCCCCCATAAAGTGTAGCCGGTCAGTCGTAGCTGGTAGGATAGCCACGTTTGGTGGTCAAGGCTTGATGGACCACGAAAAATCGAGAGTTTGCGGTGTGCGGAGGCCGGGGTGACTGGCAATTCGATCGTGGATGCAGCCAGCGCGGCGGGGGTCCAGCTGGTGCGGTTTCTCTACTGCGACAACGGCAACATGATCCGCGGTAAGGCGGCGCACGTGAGCGGTTTGGCGGGCAGCGTAGACGCCGGCATCGGACTCACAGTTGCGATGATTGGCTTCACCCTGGCCGAGCAACTTGCCGAAGGGACAGGGCAGGGACCGGTCGGCGAGATACGGTTAGTGCCCGATCCGCGCTCCTTCACGGTGCTTCCTTACAACCGCCGTCAGGCGCGAGCCATCTGCGACATGCTGACGCTTGATGGCGAGCTGTGGGAAGCGTACCCACGCACGTTCTTGAAACGGATGATCGCCCGAGCAGCCGCAGCCGGTTTCGAAATTCAGGTTGGGATCGAATACGAGTTCTACCTGGCGCGTCGCACCTCCGACGGTTTCGAGCCCTGGGACGACTCTGTTTGCTTCGGCAGTGCGGGCATGGACAGCGCTGCACCGATCATCGATGAGATAGTGGCCGCGCTGGTCGAGCAGGGAATTGAGCCGCGCCAGTACTACCCCGAACTTGGCCCAGGTCAGCAGGAACTGAGCATCCTGCACGGAGCCGCGCTCGACATTGCGGACCAGAACATCGCCGTGCGCGAAACCGTGCGCGCGATCGCGGCGCAGCACGGCGCGGTGGCGGCCTTTGCGCCGAAGCCATTTCCGGGCCACGCTGGCAGCGGGATGCACATCCACTTCTCGCTCTGGCATGAAGGCCGGAATCTGCTCTACGCGCCGGAGGGACCGCTCGGCATTTCACCGCTCGGATACCAGTTCACGGCCGGGATTCTGGAGCACATGCCCGGCCTGCTGGCGCTCACCTGCCCCAGCGTCAACTCGTACACCCGTTTGCTGCCGAACATGTGGAGCTCCGCCTACACCTGCTACGGCTTCGACAACCGCGAGGCCTGTGTGCGGATTCCTTCGCGCTTCCGTGGCGCCGAGGAGGGCAGCACCAACCTCGAGGTGAAAGCGGTCGATGCCAGCGCCAACCCATACCTGGCGATCGGTGCCCTGCTCGCTGCCGGCCTGGATGGGATCGAGCGGGGCCTGCATCCGGGTGAACCAGTGGACATAAACCCGGCTCTGTTCAGCGATGCCGAGCGTACCCTGCGGGGCATCCGGCGTTACCCGCAGGATCTCGGCGCCGCTATTGCCGCGCTTGAGGGCGACGAGATGCTGATGGGAGCTCTCGGTCCTATGCTGGCCCGCGAAGTGCTGGCGGTGCGTCGTTCCGAGTTTCAAACTTTCAAAGACATGTCCGCAGAAGAGGTCGCGAGGGCGCATTTTTACCGGTACTGACCGAGATCTTGCTCCGCACCCCGACAGACGGAGGCGCGGACTGGAGCCGATCCTGCATGCCGCGCTTTGACGAGATCCCGCTGATCGATAATCACCTGCACCCGCCGCTCGCTCAGGCAGTGGCCGATCAGCTGTCGCCGGCCGCCTTTTTCACGGAGGCGCACGAGGCGGAGCTGTTGGCCACGCACATACCGCGGCTGCCGTTTCTGCGGCGTGCGGTGCGCGACCTCGCCGGGCTGCTTGGTTGCGCACCAGAGCTTGATGAAGTGAGCGCGGCGCGGCGGGCGCTTGGGCCTGCGGGCATGCTGCGGCTCTGCGTCGAGCGCGGCAACGTCGCTGGCCTGATCGTGGACGACGGTTTTCCTCCCGCCGGCATCGGGATGACTCCGGCGCAGATGGGTGAGGCGGGCGGCTGCGCGGTTCGGCGTGTCCTGCGGCTGGAGACGCTCGCCGGTGAGCTTGCCGCAGAGCATGGCGAGCTGCGCCGGTTCGACCGCGCCCTGCTCGATGGTCTGGAGCAGGCGCGTATGGCCGGCACGATTGCGCTCAAGAGCATCATCGCCTACCGTTGCGGGCTCGCCTTTGAGCTACCGTCTGAACGCGAGGCAGCGGGCGCGTTGCGCCACGAGCGCCAGAAGCTGGACGGCAGACCGCTGCGGTTGACCGATCCGAAGTTGCTCTATCACACCCTGGCGCTGGCGTTGGAGTGGGCTGGCGACCACGGTGTGCCGGTGCAGATCCATTCGGGCTTTGGCGACCGTGATCTGCATCTGGTGCAGGCGAATCCGGCGCTGCTGAAGCCGCTTCTGGAAGAGAGCCGCTTCAATCGAGCGCCGCTGCTGCTACTCCACGCCGGCTATCCGTACTCACGCGAGGCGGGCTACCTTGCGGGAGTCTATCCACGTGTGTTCGTCGATTGGTCGGAGGCAAACCCGCTGCTGGCCGGACCGGTGTTGGTGCGTGTGCTTGAAGAGCTGCTGGCGCTGGCGCCGGTAACGAAGCTGCTGTACGGCTCGGACGCATGGGGCGTCCCCGACTGGATCTGGCTCGGCGCAGTCTATGGCCGCGAGGCACTGGCTACCGCCCTGGGCGACGGCCCGGACGCCGTGGACGATGCGCACCGTATCCTGCACGACAACGCCGCGGAGCTGTATGGCCTGGCATAGGAGCCAGCAGCTTTAAGACTGCCCCGTCGCCCCCTCACAGGTCGACTTGCGAGCTGCCCCCGGCAACCAGACGCACCTTCACATCGATCCGGCGCGAGTGCAGGTGGCATTCGTCGCCGGTGCAACTTGCCGCTTTCAGGTCAAGTGTCAGCGTTCCGTCGCCGCTGGTGCCGGTGAGGATCTCTACGGTTGCGGGCAGAGTGTCCAGCGCCCAGCTTCGCGGTCCGGCCGCGAGCAGAGCCGGCGGATCGGCCGAGATGCTGAGTCGCACCGGCGGGCCGTCGGCGGGATCCAGGTCATCCCCCATCAGGGCGAGGGTGGCGCTGATGGTTATCGCTGCGGAGGCGGCGATCTGTTGTTCTTCTGCGGCGGCAAGTTCGGACAGGTTGAGCATCAGCGGTTCAATTGCGCCGGTAACTGGATCGACAAGGACGATCCGGTGGTTGTTGGTATCAGCCACCGCCAGCCGTCCATCGGGCAGACCGCAGAGACCGCCCGGCTCGTTCAGACCATGAACAGGCAGCGTGGCGAGAACGCCATCGCGCCAGACACGCAGCAGCGAGTTGAACGTGTCGGCCACGTAGACTGAACCGTCGGGCGCGGCAGCGACGCCGAGCGGATGTTGCAGCCTCGCCGTCTCGCCATCGCCGTCCGCCGTCCCCCACTCGAACAGCCCCTTGCCGACCAGCGTCGTGACCACGCCCGCCTGCAACTCTCGCAGGGCGCTGACCTCCGAGTCGGCAAACACCAGCGCCCCATCTGGCGTCACGGTCAGGCCGCTCGGCTGGGCCAGCTGGGCGCGCAAGGCGGGTCCATCGATCAGGTTCTCGCCGCTCGTGCCCGCAAGCACGCGGGCGCCTTCCCCATCTCCCTCGGCGCCGCTCTGTGCGTCGATGAACCAGAGCCTGTGGCGCCCTGCTTCAGCCACAGCAATACCACCCTCCCACAGCGCCACATCCCAGGGAGAGCTAATCCCGCCGGCCAGCACCGAGCGCTCGCCCGACTCGATCTCAATCGCGAGCACCTCGTCCGCGAGGCAGTTCGCGATCACGAGGCGGCCGCCGTCGAAGCAGATGCCCTGTGGCTCCCGCAGGCCGTTGAACTCCTGCTCGACCTGGCCGTCGAGCGTCACGATGAGCACGCGGTCGTGGGCGCTGTCGGCGATCGCCAGCCGCTTGCCACCGTCTGAGACAACCTTGCCGGGGAAGGCCAGCGTGCCCGTCGTGGCCGCTACACCACGGGTGGCTGCTGTTCCCGTGAGACGAATCGGCCGGTCTGCGGCAAGCTCGCCTGTTCTTCTTGCCTCCTCGATCAGCCCGGTCACCGCCTGCAGCAAGGCCTTCCCATGACCCTCCCCTGAGACTGCACCGCGCACTGCGCCGGTGGCATCGATCAGCATCAGCGTCGGCCAGGCTCGTACGCCGTACCGCTTCCAGGTGATCATGTCGGGGTCGTCGAGCACCGGGTGCCGGATGCGGTGGCGGGCGACGGCGCGAACCACTGCGTCGTGGTCGTGTTCTGCGGGGAACTTGGGCGAATGGACCCCGATGACCACCAGCTCCTTCGGAAAAGCGGCTTCCAGTGGCCGCAGCTCCTCGATGATGTGCAGGCAGTTGATGCAGCAAAAGGTCCAGAAGTCGAGCAGCACAACTTTCCCGCGTAGCTTTGCGAGGCTGAGCGGTTCGGCTGTGTTGATCCAGCCGCCTGCGCCGGCAAGCTCGGGCGCGTCAACTCGTTCTTCCTGTTGAGCCTGCGTCATCAGTCTCTCCGTGGCAGCTGCCTATCTTTGGTTGTTCGAAGCTCGCGGAGCCGGATTCCTCGTCAGTGTAAGCTGAATCCAGATGAACAACCCAGACGGGCGGGCTATGAGCGCTCCGACAGAGACGCGGCTTCGCGGGCGCGGGACGCAGGCTGTTCTTGAGCGCCTCTTCGTACGCATGGCCGGCGACAGCGGCACGCCGATCGTGCTGCTGCATGGACTGGCATCGTCGTCCCGCTACTGGACGCCGGGCATCCCTCTGCTTGCGCCGTTCCATCGGCTGATCATGCCCGATCTGCTCGGCTTCGGACGCTCGCCGAAGCCGTTTCGCGCCCACTACACGCCCGAAGAGCACGTGGAGTATCTGCACCTTGCGCTCGCTCCGCTGGCGGGTACGCCGTTTACGCTGGTCGGCCATTCGATGGGCAGCATCCTGGCCCTGTACTACGCCGCTGCGCATCCGGAGGCGGTCAGCGGCTCTGTCTTGATCTCATTGCCCGTAATCGGTTGCCTGCCATGGGGGCACGACGATCATGGTGAGCCACGGGTGTTGCACAGGTTGATCGCCCACACGGGGACAGGGGCTCGGTTGGCAGGGCTCGGGATCAGGCTGGCCGGGCCGCTGGGCTATCTCCTGGCGCCGCGCGTGCAGCGCGATGTACCTGTGGAGGCCGCGCGGGATGCGATGCAGGTGACGGCCGCGTCGTATTGGCGAACGCTTGAACAGGTCGTCTACGGCGCCGATGTGCCTGCACTGGTTGAGAGGCAGCAGCGGCCCCTGCTGCTGGTGCATGGCGCCGACGATCATACAGCGCCACCTGAGCCTGTCCGCGAATTAGCGGCGGCCGATCCGAGGGTGCGCCTGCAGGTGTTGGAGGGGATCGGGCACAACCCTTACTTCACGGCGACCCGGCGCGTCGTCGGTCTGATTCTGGACGCCGCCGCCCCTTAACCACGCTGGGATGGCGGAGAAGGTCCGAATCCTTCATTTGCCTGCACTGGTGGTGAGGCCAGCGTGAGCTGGATCACCTGCGGGCTATGGTACCCTTTGACATAATCCAATCCGCGCGGCGCCGCCGCCGATCATCCTCCTGAAAGGCCCTTTATGACGACGACAACCGCAACCGAAGCGGCAGCATACCGGCTGCCTGTCGACGTGGTGCCGCACCGCTACGATCTCACGCTGATGCCGGACATCCCGAACGCCCGCTTTACTGGCGAGGAGACGGTCGCGGTCGAGGTCCTGAAGCCGGTGCGCACGATCACCCTCAACGCGGCTGAGCTCGAGATCCAGAGCGTCGAGATCGTTCGAGAGGGCGGGCAGCCGATCGCCGGCACCGTTGCGCTCGATGAGGAAACCCAGCGAGCCATATTCACGTTTCCAAACGAGATCGCTGCCGGCACATGGAAGCTGCAACTGCGGTTCTCCGGCGTCCTCAATGACAAGCTGCGCGGCTTTTATCGGAGCACCTACCGCGCTGAGTCGGGCGAAGAGCGTGCCATAGCGACCACGCAGTTCGAGTCCACGGATGCCCGGCGCGCTTTCCCTTGCTGGGATGAGCCTGCGCTCAAGGCTGTCTTCGCGGTCAGGCTGGTTTTCGACCAGGGTCCTACCGCGATCTCGAACGCATCGGTCAAGAGCGACGTGACGGATGCGGTCTCCGGCAAGCGGACGGTGACGTTCAACGACACGATTTTGCTTTCTACCTACCTTGTCGCCTTCATCGTCGGCGAGTTCGAGGGCACGCCGGAAGTACATGTCGATGGCACTCCCCTGAGGGTGTGGGCGCCTCCGGGTAAGCTGCATCTGACGAAGTTCGCGCTGGAAACGGGCCGGCACGCCGTCTCCTTTTTCAACCGCTACTACGGCATCAACTACCCCGGCGACAAGCTCGACCTGCTGGCGATCCCCGACTTCGCGGCCGGCGCCATGGAGAACCTGGGCGCATCGACGTTCCGCGAAACGCTGCTGCTGCTTGATGAGGAGACGTCGACTCACTCGGAGCTGGAGCGCGTCGCGGAGGTCGAGGCGCACGAGATCGCACACATGTGGTTTGGCGACCTCGTGACGATGCAGTGGTGGAACGGCCTCTGGTTGAAAGAGGCTTTCGCGACCTTCATGGCCGCTCTCTGCGCCGATGATTACAAGCCGGAATGGGACACATGGACGGGGTTCGGCCTCAGCCGCGCCGGGGCGTTGGCGGTGGACGGGCTCAACAGCACCCGCCCGATCGAGTTCACCGTCGTCAAGCCGGAAGACGCACAGGCTATGTATGACGTTCTCACCTACGAAAAGGGTGCTTCCGTGCTGCGAATGCTGGAGCAGTACCTCGGCGGCGAACACTTCCGCCTCGGTTTGAACCAGTATCTGACCCGTCACGCGTATGCCAACGCCGAAACCACGGACCTATGGGACGCGCTTGAGGCGTCCTCCGGCCAGCCGGTGCGTAAGGTCGCTGACTCGTGGATCTTCCAGCCCGGCTACCCACTGGTCAGCGCCGACTACAAGGATGGACATTTAATCCTGTCACAGGAGCGGTTTCTCTACCGACGACAGGGCGGCGCCTCGGACCAACTGTGGCAGGTGCCGGTCGCGATCAGGTTTGAAGGCGCGGGAGGCCCGCAGACGCAGGGCGTACTGATGAGCGAACGCGAGCTGCGCTTTGCGATGTCGGATGACTTCCGTTCACTGACCGTCAACGCGGGCGGCAACGGCGTGTTCAGGGTGCGCTATTCTCCCGAGCTGTTGGCGAAACTGACCGTGAACGTCCAGGTCACGCTTTCGCCGATCGAGCGCTTCAACCTGGTCAACGACACATGGGCGGCGGTGCAGGCTGGCTATACGCCGCTCACCGACTACCTGGAGTTGACCGACCTCTTCCGTCACGAACCGGACGTGAACGTCTGGTCGATCATCATCGGCTCGTTTGCCGCCGTCCGCCGCATCCTCGATCGAGAGACGCTGCCGGCGTTTCAACAGTTCGTCCGGCAGCGGCTGGAGACGGTTCACCAGCGGCTGGGCTGGGAATCGAAAGCGGGCGAATCGCCGCTCACCCGCCAGCTGCGAGGCCAGGTGCTCGGCGCACTCGGGATTCTGGGCAATGAGCCGAGCATCGTCACCCGGGCGCGCGATCACTACGCCCGCTACAAAGAGGACCCGGCGTCAGTGGATGCCGACGTGATCGCAGCCTGCGTAAGCGTGATCGCTGCAGCCGGCAACGAGGCGGACTACGACGAGTTCTGGCAACAGTTCAAGACCGCACGCACACCTCAAGAAGAACGGCGTTTCCTCAATTCGCTGGCAGGATTCCGCGACATGGCGCTGCTTGAAAGCGCCCTGGTTCACGCGCTCGATGGCGAGGTGCGAACCCAGGATGCGCCGTTCCTCGTGGCGATGATCTTTTTCAACCCGGAGGGCGCTAAGCTTGCCTGGCAGTACGCGCGTGACCACTGGGACGAGATGCGTCAGAAGTACCCGGACAACACGATGATCAGGATCGCCGACGGCGTGACCGCGCTGAACACGCCCGAACTGGCCGACGAAGCCGAAGCATTCTTCAAGGACCACCCGATCCCCGGCGCAGGCAAACGGCTGGACCAGATCCTGGAGCGTCAGCGGATAAACGTCGACTTCCGCAGCCGAGAAGCAAAGAACGCGGCGGCGTACTTTACGCGGTAGGTGAACGTGGTCAGGCGCTGATCACTTCCGTCTCGAAGTGTGTGACCTCGACATCGGGCCGGTTGCGCTCAATCCATTCGAGTGCTTCGTCAAGCATCCTCGCTGCGTGGCGCGCCTCGTTCGAGACGCAGGTGATGCCGATGCCTGCTATCTGCCAGACGTCGTTCTCTCCGACCTCGGCGACCGAGATGTTGAACTGGTTGTGCAGGCGGGCGGTGATCGACTTGATCACTGCCCGTTTTCCTTTGAGCGAGTGGTTGTCGGGCAGCCGCAGTGTGATGTGACAGATCCCGACGTGCATTTCGCGCTCACCGGGCGCCGCCTGGGCGGGGCTCCACTGTACCGCTTAGCCTGGAAAGCCGGAGGAACGAACAGGCCGCGCGGGGATGAGATTCCCTGCGCGGCCCGCGTCGTATAACCCTGGTTCAGGCTGTGCCTGTGCTTCCGTCGCGCCCTCTATCCTCTTATCCTTTCTCCCAATTCTGGGCGAAAGGACGATCACTGGCTGCCCTGCATGCGTCTGGTTGCAGCGGCGGGTGCGTGCTGAACATGGCCTCGCCCTACCTGGGCAGTCCGATAGCACACCATAGTAGCGCCCTCTTCTCCTGGCATCGGGAGAAGAGGGCTGGGGTGATGAGGGTCCGCGCCCGCGAACCCCTTAAGGCCGCTGACCACCGAAGCCGCCTGGCCGTCCGCCACCGGGGCGACCGCCGCCGGGACCACCGGGGCCACCACGGCCGCCGAAGCCGCCGGGCCGGCCACCGCCGGGGCGTCCACCGCCCATGCCGCCGGGCCGGGTGCGACCGCCCATCATCGAGCCGCCACGCTGACTGGTGAGATCGTCTTCGCCTTCCGGCTGGGCGCCATTGGCGTGGCTGCCGCCATCCATCAACGCCCGGCGCGAGAGGTTGATCCGTCCCATGTGGTCAACTTCTGTGACGACAACTTTAACCATGTCGCCCAGCTTGACCTCGTCCTCGACGCGCTCGATGCGATGGTCGGAAAGCTCGGAGATGTGAACAAGGCCGTCCTTGTTTGGCAGAATCTCGACGAAGGCGCCGAACGGCATGATCCGCGCCACCTTGCCGGTGTAGATCTGGCCGACCTCGATCTCTTTAGTCAGACCCTCGATCATCTCGATCGCCTTGCGGGCGCCCTCCTCAGACGGTGAGCCGATAAAAATGCTGCCGTCTTCCTGGATGTCGACCGTTGCCTTGCTCGCCTCGACGATGCTGCGGATCATCTTGCCACCAGGGCCGATGACGGCACCGATCTTCTCCGGGTTGATGTGAATCGTGTACACACGCGGCGCGTAGGGCGACATCTCGCTGCGCGGCTCAGAGATGACCTCTGCCATCTTGCCGAGGATGAACAGGCGGCCTTCTTTGGCCTGCGCCAGTGCCTTTTCCATGATCTCGGGCGTAATGCCTTTGACCTTGATGTCCATCTGCAGGGCGGTGATGCCGTCCTTCGTGCCGGCGACCTTGAAGTCCATATCGCCCAGGTGGTCTTCGACGCCCGCGATGTCCGTCAACACCTGGTATTTGCCATTGTCGGCCATCACCAGGCCCATCGCGACGCCAGCAACGGCTTTCTTGATCGGCACGCCTGCGTCCATCAACGCCAGGCTGCTGCCGCAAACGCTCGCCATTGAGCTGCTGCCATTTGAGCCGAGTGTCTCGGAGACCAGGCGCAGCGTGTAGGGGAAATCCGCCACCGACGGGATCATCGGCTCGAGTGCCCGTTCGGCAAGGGCGCCGTGGCCGATCTCACGCCGGCCGGGCGAGCCGACCCGTCGCACTTCGCCGACCGAGTAGGGCGGGAAGTTGTAGTGGTGCATGTACCGCTTGGTCGTCTCCTGCGAGAGGCTGTCGATTTTCTGGTTCTCACCGACACCGCCGAGCGTTGCCACGGTCAGGACCTGCGTTTCACCGCGCTGAAACAGACCCGTGCCGTGGGTGCGCGGCAGGATGCCAACGGCGATCTCGATCGACCGGATGTCGGTCATGCCGCGACCATCTGGCCGGCGACCCTCGTTGACGATCGAGTTGCGGACCTCGGTCTCGTGCACTTTTTCGAGCACCGCGAGCACCTGGTCCATCGGGTACTGCTCGCCGAACTTCGCCTGAAGCTCCTGCTTCACCCGCTCCTCAGCATCGAGGGCATCGTGCTTCACGCGGGTATCGACAATGGCCTCCATCTTGCCCTGCAAGAAAGTCCGTACCGCCTGCTCGATCTCCGGGTCGATCGTTTTCGGCGTGACGACCATCTTGGGCTTGGCGGCCTTGCTGATCAGCTCATCCTGGATGGCGATGATCTGCTT
>JBBRGK010000063.1:0-10918 GCA_038240805.1 Dehalococcoidia bacterium
CTGCCGAGAGCGGGAGACCGGAATGGATGGTGTCGGCAACAGCGGCTGGGACCGGCAGGCCCGAGGAGAAGCGCCCTCTCCAACTGCGTTCGACGGCCCTGCAGTGCCCGGGCGCAAGAGCGGGACGCGTGAAGAGGTCGAGAACATCGTCATCGTGCAGCAGTTTCTGGCGGCGCTGGCGCGGCGCGATGTGGAAACGCTGACCGCACTCCTGAGTGTCAACGCCATCCATGACGACCTGCCTCGCGGGCGCTTCGCAGGCCGTGTGGCCATCGCGACCAAGTTGCGAGCAGGCTTCGCTCAACTGGAGGACTTTCAGATTGAGCTGCGCCACATCGTCGCTGCGGACATGGTTGTACTCGTCGAGCGCACGGACCACTATCGCCTGCGCGGGCGCTCCGTCATCCTGCCGGCTATGGCTGCTTTTGAAGTGAGCAAGGGTGTGATCACGGCCTGGCGCGATTACTGGGACCTGCAGACGGTGGAACAGACCCTCATCGGACCGTGGGCGGCGGTGCGGGAGTAAGACGCTGGCCGCCATTATCATCGGCAACACCCGGCACCTTTTCGTACTGACTGTGGAGGAAAATGACGTGGGAAACCCTGCTGAGAGCATCGTCCTCGCCCCCGGTGAAGGCACCGAATATCATCCGTCCTTCCTCGGCGCCTACCGGACGGTATTTAAGGCTGACACGCACACCACGAGCGGGCACTACACGCTCTCGGATGACACCGTTCCGGCTGGACGACCTATCGCGCGACACATTCACTTGACGCGTGAAGAATCCTTCTATGTCCTGTCGGGCGTCCTCGACTTCCACGTCGGTGAGCGGATCGGGCACGCAAGTGCTGGCAGCTTTCTGCAGGTCCCCCGGGGTACCGCTCACGGCTTTTCCAATCCCGGCGATCAGCCTGCACGCATGCTCGCTATCTGGTCACCAGGCGGGTTCGAGGACTGCTTTGCCGACTGGGTAGCGGCGTTTCCCGAGGGGACTCCCGTAGACATGGCGACCATCATTGCTATCTGGAAGAAACATGACACGGTGCCTGTACCCTGACGCGCTGACTTTGTACCTTCGGTCTGAAAGACGCTGGAATCGGCACGACTGTCTCACAAGTCATCTCCCTCGACTTCACGGAGGACATTTTGAGATACAGTGCTAACTCTCTCAAAAACCAGCCATAAAGCGACTTTGCTGCGTGCACACGCGCAGGGGACGATCCCGATCGAGCTCACCGTGCCCGGCTGCCGCGCACCCGAATGGCGTCCAGCGTCGGAGGCGTGCGCGTCCACGCAGTCACGAAGCTCCACGTCGTCACCGCCCCCTGCTGGCCGACCACCTCCGCTCGCAGCCGTTCCGCGAAGCTCTCAATCTCGACCTCCGCCGCCGTGGCGATGCCATACTGCACAAAGCGCGGCAGCAGCGTCCGGACCAGGCTGGCCATATACTCATAGCCTGCCCAGTCCACGCCTCCACCCACGGCCGCATCCAGATGCACCTCCGGCTCCGGCAACCCGGCGGCAACGAAGATGGAAAACAGGTGCAATCCCATCTGCAGGTCCAAGCCGGTGCGTCGGTACAACTCCGTAATCCAGCCCCACATCCGCTCCAGCAGCGGCGACGGCGGCGATGTGACAGGGGCCAGGGCGGCATTCCCCGGTTCCTGGAAGGCAATCACGCCCCCCGGATGCACGGCCGCAACGAGCTTGCGCACGACGGCGACCGGGTCAGGCAGAAAGAACAACACACAGCGACCAACGGCCGCATCGAAATCAGGCGCCAGAGGCAGCTCGGTAATGTCTGCGCTGAGCAAGGTTACGTTGGTATAGCCCGCCGCCTGGACACGGGACTGGGCGCTCGCAAGCAGCGCGGCGTTGGGATCCACCCCCGTGATGTGGCCCTGTGGACCGACGAGCTCAGCGAGCAGCAAGATGACATCACCCGCGCCGCTGCCGACGTCGAGCACGCGCATTCCCGCCGAGATGCCTGCATCGCGAAGCATCCGCCGGGTGGACGCGTTGAACAGCCGCGCCTGTTGCTGCAGGCGGTCCGTTTCCGTGGCGGAGTGGCCGAAGAGATAGCCGGACTCGTGGCTGATCGCGTCGCTCATAGTCGTGGCGTTCCTGCTGTCACAGCAAGGGTATACGGCTGATGAAGGGACAGGAAGCACCGGGCGAAACTGCAGGCCCGGGGTCTATTCCGCAACCCACACTGTGCAGACGCTGGCGTGATGATTTGAGACACGCCATGCATTGCTGCAAAAACGAGCGAATAAGCGACTGACTTTGCGAAGCAAAGTCATTGAGCCGGTTCCCGCTCTTGAACCCGATTCCTGCCGTCCCCAAGCACGCTTTGCAGATGGCCTCAGAACCGCGGAATCGACCTGACACCGACGTATTCAACGTACAGGGTCGCTTTTGAACGGGCATGGCGCAGGTGAATGCCAATGTATACTCGCATCCGTAGGTCTTTAACGGTGGGTTTTGCCCCAAACGGCAGGCCGCCCTCAGCTGGCCGCTTCCTCTCGTGGGCCGGCGCGCGTATCCTCGCTGCGAAAGCAAGGAGGCGATGGCCGTGCCTCCGCCGGCCGGTGAGCCCCACGTCTTGCTGAGCTCCACCAACGCCGAAGACCCCATCGGGGCGACGGTCTCTCACGGTCGGCGAACACCGAACTGCGGCTTTGGCGAGCGGGGTACTCGACTCGGTGATCGGAGCGGGGTGTACTGACGTTGAGCGCGAGGAGACGAGGAAAGAGATGACGCAGATTGCAGCGAGTCCCCACATCAGCGGGCCGGTGACGGGCGGACAGCGGGGATGGGCGTTCGGCGCGTCCCTGCTCGATCTGGCAGCGTTTGGCTACGCGGAGGCTGAGTACTTCCTGGATGGGACGGCGACGCGGTACCGGTTGGCGCCGGGCACAGAACCAGGGCGTGACGGGCACTGGGCGGCCGAGTCAGCGGGGCAGGCGCCATTCCGAACGCGGATGCTCGTCTATCGTCCGACTGACCCGGCGCGTTTCAACGGGATGGTGGTGCTTATCTGGAACAATGTCAGCCTTGGGTACGACCTCTTCAGCGGCGAGAGCCTGGAGCTGTTCGAAGGTGGCTATGGGGTCGTGTGCCTGACCACGCAGACGGTGGGGATCGCCGGCCTACCACCTGAACCGCAGGGGCTGGCAGCGTGGGATCCGGAACGGTACGGCAGTCTCTCGATCCTCAGTGACGATTATTCCTATGACATCTTCACGCAAGCGGCGGGCGCGGTCGGCCGGGAGCGCTCCCGTCAGCCCGTCGATCCGATGGGCGGCCTCCCCGTCCGGTGGGTCGTCGGCCACGGCGGGTCGCAGTCCGCGGGGCGGCTGGGGGCCTACGTAAACGCCATTCAGCCGCTCACGCGCGCGTTCGACGGGTTCATCCTGACAGTCTATTTCGGCATGCCCAGTGCGCTCGAGGATGGCGACGCCGTCGTGAACATCTATGCACTAGCGGATACCCAACCCGGAGAACTGCTGCGGGGCAGCACCTTGCTGCGCGACGACCTGAGCGTACCGGTGTTCGTGGTCAACTCGGAACTCGAGGCAATCAGCTGCTACGCGGTGCGGCAGCCCGATACCAGCACGTTTCGCTATTGGGAGTCCGCGGGAACCTGTCACGTCTCTGCTCAAGCGCAGCATGATCGACAGGCGAAGATCGGCCGCGATGGTGTCCGGGCGCTGCCAATCGCGCCTGAGATCAACCGCATCCCGATGGTCCCCCTGTACGACGCGGCTTTCCAGCACATGCAGCGATGGCTGCGCGACGGCACGCCGCCGCCGAGCCAGCCGAAGGTGGCGTTCAGCGGGGATCCGCCTGCGGTAGTGCGGGACGAACATGGTATCGCCAGGGGCGGGATCCGCCTGCCGCAGGCGGAGGTGCCGCTGGCGCAGAACAGCGCGATCCCGTTGACGGACGACATCTTCGCCTATCTCGGGGGCTCAAGCCACGCGTTCAGCCGCGAGAAGATCCAGCGCTTGTACGGCGACAAGGCCTCGTTCCTGGCGCAGTTCGCGGCGGCGACGGAACGGGCGGTGGCGGCCGGGGTCCTGTTGCCGCGAGACGCGGAGCCGTTGCTGCGAGAGGCCGAGGCGACCTGGCCGGCTTGAGCCGTATTCGCGTGGATCACGGTGAGGTACAACCGACAGCGTCTGCATTCCAGCCTCGGCTACCTGCCGCAAGTCGCTTTCGAGATTCCGTAAGGTCAGGACCAGGCTGCATAGCGGGTACTTGTCTACGAAACCGGGGTAAGACCATAGCCTCAACCATGACGGCATGCTGCCAGTTATCGCCGAAGTCGTACTCGTAGCGGAAGCTGATCCCACGGTCGACCACCACCTGATTGAGCAGTACCCGCCGCTCATTCACGGTCGGCATGTCGTACTCGTCGTCCGGCTCGCTGTAGTACTGGCCGTCGATGACGAACTGGTGCAGGTGGCTATCGGTCCAGCCGAAGGCGAGCTGCAGAATCTGATGCAAACGGGAGAGGCGACTATCGCTGCGCACCTGCAAGCGCCCCCAGATGGGCGGCCGCGTGTCGAGCAGCGTCACTTTGAGCTGGTAGATGGGAACCCGTGCCGCTTCAGATGTCATGGCTCTCCGTTGCACTGGCCGCTCCCGATTAGCTCCTGGCGAGCGGAGCGTTCAGGAAGGCCGCCCCGGTAGCTGCACCTGCATGTTGCCGCGCACGCTGGGCTGACCTTCGGCCAGGGTCACGACCTCAAGGTCGACAAGCTTTACCCCGACTTCTTCTCGCTTGTCCACTACGCGGCCGGAGAGGAGCAGCGGGCGGCCCGCTACGTCGGGGCGACGGAAGACGGCTCGCAAGCCAAGCACGGTGGCGCCTGCGCCAGCCCAATCGTTGACGTACTGCACCAGCCAGGCCAGCTTCAGGTTGCCGGGCACAAGCGCGCCGCCCACACCCATACGGCGTCCGGCGGCGGCATCTGCGAAAGCCGGGTTCGTCGGGTTATCGCGGCCGAAGAATTCGACCGCCATGTCCTCGGTCGGCAGCTTCTCGACCGGCGGCAGCTCTTCGTCGATACGCACGTCTTCAAAATATCGCTGGTTCATTCGCTTCCCCTCGCTGCGGCTGGTGCGCTCCCGAGATATCGCTGGTTCATTCGCTTCCCCTCGCTGCGGCCGGTGCGGTCCCGAGATACCGCTGGTTCATTCGCTTCCCCTCGCCGCGGCTGGGTCAAACTGGGTCACGGTGATCAGAATGGCAGCAACGTGGGCGCCGGCCGCGTCATAAAAGTCGGTCGAACTCGTGACGAGGACGCTGTAGCCGTAGCGCCCACCGAGCCGGTCGCGGATGTCGATCACCTGGTTGATCGCCTGCAACTGTTCGCCCACTTTCAGCGGACGCAGGAAGCGCCACTCCTGCTGGGTCATGATCCCGCCGGGCAGAATCGACGGCATCGAGCCTCGTCCGGCGCCCTGGAACATCGCCAGCGCGTAGGGCGGGGCGATGCCGGTGTCCGTGCCCCAGCGTGGATCGTCGTCCGACAACACGCTGCGCAGGCGGGCCGTATCCTCGGCGCGAACCGTGACCGTCGCCGGGGCGCCTTTCCGCCCGATGAAGGCGCGGTGTTCGTCGGTGATCTTACTTTCAAGCTCTTCGGCCATGAATCACTCCGCTGGTTCGTTATCGGGTCAAGCGATTGCTCAGGGATTGTGACGCCCGAGGATATTCTCGGTTCGAGCGCGGATGGCGCCGTCGAACTCATTATGGGTGAGGATGTAAAACTGGTCGTCCTGGATCGCCTGAAAGACGATAGTAGCCACATCCTCAGGCCGCATGCCACGCTGCCCGGTCATCGCCGCCCATTCGTGTTCGCGCTGCTCAAGCTCGCTCTCGGACGGCCGGTCCGACGCGTTTTCCCACATCTCGGCAGGACGGTTCCGGGTCGCAAGCGCGATCCGCGTATTGACGCCGCCAGGACAGAGCACCGACACCTTGATCTTCGCCTGTGCCTGCGCAAGTTGCAGGTGCAACGCCTCCGAGATGCGGACCACGGCATGTTTCGAAGCGCCGTAAATGGGCAGCGCCGCTCCAGACGTCAGCCCGGCGATCGAGGCCGTGTTCAGAATGTGTCCCTCTTCATCCTGGGCAAGCATGATCGGCAGGAACGCTCGGATACCGTACACCACGCCCCAGAAGTTGACGGCAAAGGTCCACTCCCAGTCCGAGAGCGGCTGCTCCCACATCCGCGGTCCGCTGCCGGTGAGAAGCTGCGAAACCTCATTGTCCGCAGCAACGCCGGCGTTGTTTCAGAGGATTTGGACCTTGCCGTACGTTTCGATCGCCTCAAGGGCAAGATCATCGACAGCGGTGGCTTTCGAGACGTCGGTGCGGACACCGAGCACGTCGAACTCGCGTTGCTTAAACTCCTGGACGGTAGCGGTCAACGCGTTTTCTTCCACGTCGGCAAGCACGACCTTCATGCCGGCCTGCGCGAACCGTTCAGAGAACGCTTTGCCCATGCCGCTCGCCGCACCCGTGACGACCGCGACTTTACCCTCGAATGATTGCATTGCCTGCGGCTCTCCTGCGGACCCGTCTTCGCCGTCGCCGGGGTATCAGTTCTGATTGAGCTGGTAGATCGTTGCCATCGTGCCACGCAGGATCGCGCCCTGGTCGGCCTCCACTCAAGTGGCCCGGCGTCTACGTCTGCACTATACGCCCACGCGAACCCTGTCAAAGCACGACAGGAATGGACCGCATTCTGGATCAAACTTAGTTGGTGGCGCCTTTGCCGAGCACGGGCGTCAGAGCACGAGGGGACTCGAGCACCGGCTCTCCCGCGACGGCGCCGCTGCCCATGCCACCGGAGAGGTCGTAGCCTGGCGAGCTGCGGTGCGCGTAAAGCCATCCCGCCATGCCGGCAAGCGTGGTCATGGCGAGCAAGGAGGAGGAAATCAGAGCGAACACGGGGCCGAGCGCCCCGGCCACGAAGCCGCAGGCCAGGTTGCCGATCGGCATCATGCCCATGTTTACCGACATGTAGACGCCCATCACACGGCCGCGCAACGGGTTGGGCACCCCTTGCTGGACAGCGGTGTTGGCTGTGGTGAAGAAGAGGATCATCCCGTAGCCGACGAACATGAGCAGGACGAATGAGATCAGGTAGACATGTGAGAGGGCGAAGAAGATCTGGAAGATGCAGAACATCAAAGTGCCGCCGAGAATCAGCAGCCAGCCGGCCCGGCGGGCGTAGGCTGCCGTCAGCGCTGCGGCCAGAGCTCCGATCCCCATACCGGCCATCAGCCCGCCGTAACCGGCAGCGCCGCTGTGGAGGATGTCGCGAGCGAAGATCGGCGCCAGCAGCGAGACGTTGAAAGCGAAAAGACCGAGCAGACCGACCAACAAGGTGATCATCAGCACGGTGGGTGTCCGCGCCACGTAAGCGCAGCCATCGCCGAGACTGCGGAACATCGACGTGCGTGGCGCGGGCTCAACCTCGAAGAACTCGGAGGTGCGCATCATCATCAGCCCAACGATGACCGCGACAAACGAGAGGCCGTTGGCGTAGAAGCTGCCCGTCACGCCGATCACTGCAATGGAAATACCTGCGACAGCGGGTCCGACGACGCGGGCAGCGTTGAACTGCATCGACCCGAGCGCGACGGCGTTCATAAGGTCTTCGCGGCCGACCATCTCCATGACGAACGCCTGGCGGGCCGGCATGTCGAACGCATTGGAGATACCAAGCAGCGTTGCCAGTGCGTAGACATGCCACATCTGCACAAGGTGGGTGGAGACGAGTAGACCCAGGATCAGGGCCAGCAACATCTGCACAATCTGGGTGATGACCAGCAATCGTCGCTTCGGCAGCCAGTCGGCGATCACGCCGCCAAAGAAGCCGATGAACAGG
Organism: Dehalococcoidia bacterium; assembly: GCA_038240805.1. GTDB lineage: Bacteria > Chloroflexota > Dehalococcoidia > CAUJGQ01 > CAUJGQ01 > JBBRGK01. Next base: position 7,912 of record JBBRGK010000063.1, read on the forward strand.
ACAGGCAACGACTGCAGCGCCGTGACAATGCCGAGATCGGCCGCGGAACCGGTGAGTTGCAGCACCAGCCACGCCTGGGCCGTGATCTGCATCCAGGTGCCGACCAGCGAGATGAGCTGTCCCCAGAAGAAGAGGCGGAAGTTCCTGTGTGCGAGCGCCGTGAACCCACGGCCGAGCGTCGACATGCGGCATAAAGTCCTTAGCATGCTAACCTTAGCTCCCTAACTATACGTCAACTTGCTGCCAAAAGGCAAGGCGGTGCTGGCCGCAGTCCAGCAAGTCCGGCGGCCCGTCAGCCGATCCGATCGGTACAGGTTTTCGCTTGCGGCTCGCCGCCGTGTGTCCCTTCCTACATCCCATCGCTCACAAACGCGCTTTTTGCCCTAATCTAATGTAAGAATGAATCTTGCAGCCGCCCGGCGCGGCAATCGAGGTACGTATGACGACACCGCTTCCTCCCATGCCGGCCATCGACGTGCACGCAATCGGCCCCGCCGTCGGTGATCGCTTCCCTGACCTGTCCTTGCCCGATCAGCATGGACAGCTGCTCGACCTGCACGAGTACCGCGCCGGACGGCGGGCGTTCGTGCTGTTTCACCGCAGCGCGGCATGGTGACCGTTCTGCAAATCGCAGCTCGTCGAGCTGCAACGGGCGCTCCCTGACTACGAGCGGAACGGCATCGCGGTGTGCGCAATCAGCTACGACTCTATCGAAGTGCTGGCCGGTTTCACTGAGAAGCACGGCATCACCTATCCGCTGCTTTCCGATGAAGGCAGCAGCGCCATTCGCCGTCTGGGCCTGCTGAATAAGCAGGTGTTCGAACAGCACGCCGCCTTCGGCATTCCCCGTCGCGACAACCACGAAGGCGTGCCATACCCCGGCATTTTCATTCTCGACGAGCAAGGGGTCGTCGTCGAAAAGCGGTTCCTGCAGAACTACCGCGAGCGGGAGACCGCTGCGGCCGTGCTCGAGCAGGCGTTTGGCAGCGAAAGCGCGGTGCGCGGACCAGTTCAGCGGTTAAGCGCCCCGGGAGTGGCCGTGCGAGCCTACCTTGATGCGCCGACGTATCGCATCTTTCAGCGTCGGTGGCTGACGGTTGAGCTGCAGATCGAACCGGGACTGCACCTGTATGGCCGGCCGATTCCCGAAGGTTACGTGCCCCTGTCGCTCGAAGTTGAGGCTGAACCCCAAAAAGAAGGTCTGGTTGCGGGCGAGATGCAAGGTCCATCGCCGCGGGCGTTCCGGGTGGCGGGTCTCGACGAGGAGTTCGTTGTCTACGAAGGCACGGCGGTCTTCCGCCTGCCGCTGACCTTCAATCGAAAGCTGGATGTGACGGAGCTCTCCTTTACGTTGCGCTACCAGGCGTGCAGCGAAAGCGATTGCCTGATGCCGGCTGAGCTTACGCTCACGGTGCCTGTTCAGGCGGAGAACCTGGTTGACCTCGACCGCTAGGACGCGGCCCCAGGCTTAGAGGGGCCGTGTCCGCAGACCGGGCACGGCGCAGATCGATACGCGCGCCGGGTGAGCGCGGAAGAAAGAGGACTGATCGTGGCAGAAGCGTTCGAGTACATCTCCCAAAGCCGGCTCGTCTACAAGGACGGCCTGCGTAATGCCTACCTCGGCGAGGTGGCCGAGCCGGTCGAATACGGCGTGCAGGGCAAGCTGCGCGAGTATTACGGCGCCGGAGAAGGGCGGCCAATCGCCTCGACGCTGGACCACATCGTCGCCGCCGTCGCAGGCTGAATGTACGGCACATTTGCCGGCGCGCTGTCAGCGCGCAAAGTACGCTACGACCGCTCAAGCTACGAGGCCGATGTTCAGGGCACGATCGAAGGGATTGGAAAGACGATCCGGATCACGAAGATTCACGTCCATTACAAGCTGCGGATTCCGGAAGGAACCAGGGAAGAGACTGAACGCGCCCTGAAAGTGCACGCCGAAGGCTGCCCCGCACATCAAAGCGTCAAGGACGCGATCGCGATAACCCACGACGCAACGATCGAAGAGTTTCAACCAGCTTAGCGATGAATCGCACCTGCCCCCGTCAGCACGTCATTGATGGAGTGGCAGGTGCGATTGTCTTGGTGGATTACACGGGCCGGCGCCAGAGTTCACTATCGATCGGGCCGGTGAGTGCGAGGGCAAACAATGGAACCTGAAGAGTTGGCGGCGATCAAGTCGTTGACGTTCGATGTGGGCGGCACGGTGTTCGACTGGCATGGGACGATTCGTGACGCTGTACAGGAATCGGCCAGGGCGAAGAGTCTGACCGTCGATGCAGCAGGCTTCGCCAACGCCTGGCGGCGGCGGATGTTGAGCATGGTCGGCGAGGTGCGTTCCGGTGCACTGCCCTGGCTGAACGCCGACGCGATGCATCGCCGCGCCCTGGACATCGTCCTCGAAAGCTCACCGTTGGCGGCGTTGAGCCCGGCTGAGCGAGATTCTCTGACGACGGCCTGGCACCGGCTGCGCGCCTGGCCCGACGCGGCGGCGGCGATCGAGCGGCTTCGCAGCCGTTATACCGTGGTGGTGCTCTCGATTCTCAACTTCTCGTTGCTGGTCGATAGTTCGAAGTTTGCCGGCATTCAGTGGGATGGAATCATCTCTTGTGAATTCGGCGGCCGCTATAAAGACGACCCCGTCGCGTATACCTCAGCGGTCACGTGGCTCGGGTTGGAACCCGCACAGGTGATGATGGTGGCCGCGCACCCCGGTGATCTGCAAGGCGCCATGCGTGCCGGGCTGCTTTCGGCCTACGTGCCTCGTCCGGGAGAGTGGGGCGAGCCGGAGACACGGGACCTTACGCCGCCGCCGGGGCTGGACGTTTGCTCGACCAGCTTTGCCGACCTCGCCAGCCAGCTGGGCGTCTGAATTGGTGTTTAAGATTTCGGGCAGCGGCAGCAGCACGAAGAGTCAGCCCCGCCGGCGATGATGCCCGCGCCGGTGATCGCATTGCCCGCTACCGCCTGAGGAGTCCCCTGAAGCTAGGTTCGTTGGGTCAGGGAT
>JBBRGK010000064.1:0-10800 GCA_038240805.1 Dehalococcoidia bacterium
CCAGCCTACAGTGAGGAGGTGCTGCCGGAGCGAGGCAAGATCGGCAGCGAGCCGACGGCGCTGCTCGATGCTCTGCCACCACCGTAGACGCCTGCGACGCCGCGTTGCGCCAGTCCAGTAGCCGGAGCCATCTGCGCGCGACGCAATCGCTGAATACCACTCGTCGACCGCCAGTCCGTACCGCTGCGCGCGCCGGAAACGGATCTGGCAGACCTCCCAGGCATCGTTATCAGCGAGCGTTTGCCTGGTCAGTTGAGCCATATCCTCGATTCACCAGAGCCAGTCGCAACTCGGTCGCAGCCGGTGAGACCGTAACCGAAGCACCCGAGCAGTATAAGGGAAATGTTAGGCAAACGGCGCCGGCTGGCGGTCACTTGAAGGTGAAGATTTAGATACAGCTTGAATGAATCTGGTCGCCGGCGAAGGGGCGCGTGAAAGCGTTCCTAAACGATCACGGTCGCGGCGGCGAAAAGTTTCATTGACCGCCCGCCCCGGCCGTGCCTATACTCAGCCACCATCCGAACAGCGTTCGGAATCGAGTGGTAGTCATCTAACTGGCTGGCACGAGGGATGGGAGGACGCATGAGCAATGCGAACTACTGGCAGAGACAGCTTTCACGCCGGGGGGCGCTGCGCGGTGCGACGCTGGCCGGACTCGGCGCAACCGGATTTGCGCTTGCAGGCTGCAGCGGGGGGAACAAGAACAACGGCAACAAGAGCGCGGCCGCGACCACTCAGGCCACAGGCCAGGCCACCGCTGCCGGCACTTCCGCTCCGCCGCTGCGGCTCACGCCCCGCCCGACGGCCAGTATCGACGAAGCCAGAGTGCCGAAGGACGGCGTACTGCAGAGCCGTCAGGGAGCGCCTTACGCCAGTATCAACCCCTATAAGGGCCTGGACAGCGGCCTGCTATGGGGTTACACGATCTTTGACCATCTCTGGTTTGTGCCCACCGATACCGGCGTACGCGAACTGTTCCTCGCGTCGAGCATCGAGCAGCCCGACCCGCTCAACTTCACGGCAAAGATCAAGGATGCCTTCTTCCACGACAAGCCGCCGGTAAACGGCCGCAAGGTGAAGGCTGCGGACATCAAGGCCAGCTTCGAAGCCGCCGCCAATGCACCGCAGGTATCGGCCAGCCCGTGGTGGAAACAATCCCTCGACAGCATCAGCACCCCGGACGATTCGACCGTCGTCTTCAAGCTCAAGCAGATCGACGCCTGGACGTTCACCTCGCTCAACGGCGGCAGCCCGATCAGCAGCTCGATCGTCCCCCAGGAGATCGCAGTTCAGCCCGATTTCATGGACAAGGACCTGATCGGCAGCGGGCGCTACCAGTTCGTCAGCCACGAGAACGGCACCAACTTCAAGATTAAGCGGTTCGATAACTGGCGCATCAAGGGTGAGCCCTGGACGGCCGGGATTCAGTACAAGCTGTTGCAGGAGCAGGCAGCAGCGCTGGCGGCGTTCTCATCGCAGCAGATCGATGCCGTCACCCCTTCAAACAAGCTCGAACGCGACGCACTGGTCCAGAAACACGGTAAGTCGATCGAGGTCGAGACGCAGCTCAGTGCATCGGTCTGGACGATCCAGGGACGCGCCGACGGCGTTTGGGCCGACCCGCGCGTTCGCCAGGCGCTGTACTACGCGATCGACCGCGACGAATACATCCAGTTGATGAACTTCGGTGACGGTCGCAAATCCGGGCCTGTGCCCCCGGCTCACGGTCGCTACGCCCTCGACGACGCGGAGCTCGACAAGACAGTGTTCAAGTTCGATCCCGCCGAGGGCAAGAAGCTGCTCGCTGCGGCGGGCTTCGATCTGAACAAGGAGTACGAGCTCAAATATTATGTGCCCGGCGATCAGCCGGCACAGTTCGCCCAGATCACCCAGAGCCAGCTTCAGAAGAACCTCGGCCTGAAAACGAAGCTGATCGGTGAAGACTTCGGCACCTGGCTGGCAAAGTCGCTGTACGGATCGCAGTACGACGGCTTCATGACCTATCCTTCGCTGGCCTACGACGATCCGACCGGCTACATCGCCGCCTACCAGAAGACGAACGGCGTCCGCCCCAACTCCGCCCGTTTCATGGACGACGAGCTGGATAAGCTGGTCAACGACCAGAAAGCGATCCTTGATGACGACAAGCGCACCGAGGCGATCAGGGAGATCCAGCGCCAGTCGTACGTCAAGGCTGCACCCTACATCCCTGTCTTCTCGCCGATAACCAGCCCCACAACATGGGGTTATGTGAAGAACAGGGTAATAGGCCGTGGCAGTTTCGGCCTCTTCAACGGCCGCTTCTATATCGACAAGTCTTCGTAATCCGGAGCTGTCGCTGCAGGCAGCACTGAGGATCGCTTTCTGATCGCACGTCTCACCTGACGGCAAAAACAGCGAAACAGAGCCTTTCATGCGCCGCTATATCCTTCGTCGCCTGCTCGCTCTGCCCGTGATCATCATCTCGGTCTCGCTGATCACGTTTGTCGTGCTGCGGGCACCCTGGGTGGGCGATCCGTCCGTGCTGATGGCGGGCCAAAACGCGCCGCCGTCGCAGATCGAAGCCGTCCGCGCCGAACTCGGCCTGAACCGGCCGCTGGTGGTGCAGTTCGGTGACTGGGTGACGCGCCTCGCACGCGGCGACTTCGGCCGCACCTTCAGAGGCCGTCAGCCGGTTTGGCCCGAAGTGAAACGGCGGATGCCGATCACGTTCGAAGTGGTCTCGCTGTCGCTGTTTTTCGGCACGTTTTTCGGTGTCGGTTACGGCATCATTGCAGCGATGAAGTACAACACGCCGATCGACTATGTGTTGCGGGTGTTTGCCGTTTTCGGTCAGTCGATACCCGGCTTCTTCCTGCTCGTGCTGCTGATCGTGCTGCCTTCGCTGTGGTGGAACTATGCGCCGCCGTCAGGAGCGGGCAACGGCCTCTTCCAGCATCCGCTGGAGAACCTGCGCCTGATCGTGCCGCCAACGCTGATGCTCGCCGTCGCCCACTCAGCCGGCATGTTGCGGCTAACCCGATCCACCCTGCTCGACGTGCTCCGGCAAGACTACATCCGCACAGCGACATCCAAGGGGCTGCGGTCGCGGGTGATCATCCTGCGCCACGCCCTGCGAAACTCGCTGTTGCCGATCGTTACCGTGGTCGGCATCGGCGTGGCGGAGCTGTTCTTCGGCACGCTGGTGCTGGAGCAGATCTTCAGCATCAACGGACTCGGGCAGTTCTTCTACGCCTCCGTCCTCGCGCGGGACTTCCCGGTTGTTCAGTTCCTGGTTGTCTATACCGCCGCGATCGTCGTTGTGATCAACCTTGCCGTCGATCTCTCCTACACGGTGCTCGACCCACGGGTGAGGTATAGCTGATGGCTGCAGCGGTGGCTATTGCCGGCATCGACTTTGCCGGGCATCGCCGCCCGCGCGGCTTTTTCGGCAAACTCGGCCGAGTGGCGACCGACCATCCGCTCGGAGTGTTCGGCTTCTTTGTGCTGCTTGGCTTCCTATTCCTTGGCCTGTTTGGGCCTTCGCTCGTCCCGTACGATCCGCGGGCGCTGCGAACCGGCAAGCCGCTGGCGGGCTTGAGCGGCGCCCATCTGTTCGGCGTCAACCAACTCGGGCAGGACGTCTTCAGCCGGATTCTCGCAGGGGCGCGCGTATCGCTGATCATCGCGGGCTCCTCGGTCCTTATCGGCAGCTCGCTCGGCGCTTTCATGGGCATGCTCTCTGGCTACCGCGGCGGCTGGACAGACTATGGCTTGCAGGGCTCAGTGAGGCGTTTACCGCTTTCCCGAACCTGGTTCTCTACCTGCTGCTGATCACGGCGCTGGGGCGGGGACCGCAGACGATCGTGCTGGCGATCTCTGTCTCCTCCTTGTTCGGCGGGCACCGTGTGCTGCGCGCGGCCACGCTGGCGGAACGGCACAGCACCTACGTTGAGGCGGCGCGTTCGGTCGGCTGCTCGGAGAAGCGGCTGTTCTTCCGGCATGTGATCCCCAACATCCTGCCGCTGACAGTGATCATCATGAGCGGCGCCCTGGGGGCAGCGATCCTGGCCGAGTCCACGCTCGCTTTCCTCGGCCTGGGTCTCGCTCCGGGCACACCAAGCTGGGGCATCGATATGAGCGGTCAATCGCTCTCGTTTGCTCGACTGGGCCACTGGAACCTGGTGGTCTTCCCCGGCAGTGCGATCAGTCTGGTCGTGCTCGGCGCCAACCTGCTCGGCGACTCGCTCCGCGACCTCTGGGATCCTCGCCTTCGTGGCAGCCGGGCGCGTGGCCGGCGCGGTCAGAAGTAAGCCATCACTCAGATGCCGGTCCCGTGTTGGTCTCATTATTTTTTTGAGCTTTCTATATGCGTGAATTCTCCTGGCGCGGACACAGTAGATTCACGGCACTATAGCGTCTGCAGGTCCCCGCGTGGCAGACTGTCGAGCGGGATGTGCCGCACTCGCTTTACAAAGTACGCGGCATAACGGGAGTCCCATCATGACAATTCAGCAGGGCTCAGTTGATGCGATGCCGGCGGGTTGGCAGGCCGACCACGCTCGCAAATACATAGAGAGCAACGGCGAGGACGGCCAGCACTGGCGAGGTGTGCCTACGCTGCTACTGACAACGGCGGGCCGGCTCTCCGGTGAGCCGCGCCTCACGCCGCTCATCTACGGTGAAGACAGTGGCCGCTACATCGTCGTGGCATCGCGCGGCGGCGCCGAGCACCATCCTCGCTGGTACCGCAACCTCGTCGCTAATCCCGAGGTGCACGTGCAGGTCGGAGCCGATCGGTTCAACGCCCGTGCGCGGACTGCTACGCCGGAGGAGAAACCACCGCTGTGGAAGGTGATGGCGAGCATCTGGCCCGCCTACAACGAGTATCAAACGAAAACCAGGCGAGAGATTCCGGTGGTGATCCTCGAACGATGACCGAGGCGGGCGGATAAGAACGTAGCGGGAGGCCCTTCAATGCCGGAAGACTGGGCACGGCCGGTAGTTCATTGGGAGATCCAGGCGATCGACCCGGAGAAGCAGCGCGAATTCTACTCGAAGATGTTCAACTGGCAGATCGGCGAGGGGCCGGTGATGCGCATTCCCGCCGGAATCGGCGGACCGCTACCGGGTCCGGGCGGCCAGCTTCGGCACAGCGATAAGCCGGGCGTCTCGCTCTACATCCAGGTGCTCGACCTGAACGCCACGCTGGCGAAGGCGACGGAGATGGGTGGCAGTGTCTTCATGCCACGGCGCGACGTTCCCGGCGGACCAACGATCGCCGGCATCGCGGACCCCGAAGGCACCCGGATCATGCTGGTGCAGCAGTAGCTGGTCGGGAGCAATCCCCGCCGGTGTCCGCCAACGGCGTCCGCATAGCTGCGTCGGGCTTCCTCGCCGAAGCAGACAAAAGTGACCTGATCGATCGCGTCGCTCTCGGCGAGGAAGGCGCGCACGGCGCCCACTGCGATCGGCGCGGCGAGCTCGATCGGGAACGCGAACACGCCGGTGCTGATCGACGGAAACGCTACCGTGCGGGCGCCGTGCTCCGCCGCCAGCGCCAGCGAGTTGCTGTAGCAGCTCGCTAACAGTTGCTCTTCGCGGTGCTGGCCACCGTGCCAGACCGGTCCAGGCGTATGAATCACGAAACGGGCGGGCAGATTGTGACCGCCGGTGATCTTCGCCTCCCCCGTCTCACAGCCGCCAAGCTTCCGACATTCGGCCAGCAGCCCTGGACCGGCAGCGCGATGGATAGCACCGTCCACGCCGCCGCCTCCGAGCAGCGAGGTATTGGCAGCGTTGACGATCGCATCCACCTGTTGCCGGGTAATATCGCCGTTGACGACGGTGATCCTACCGCTCATCCGAGCCACCGCGTCCGGCCGGTGGCTGGCGATCGCTGCTGTTGCCGTGCGGCGGAAGAGTAACCAAGCTGCACCAGTCCGACGATGCGCCGGTCCGGCGACACACCGAGAAACTCTCGCGCCGGCTCGTAGTTGATCAGGTTATTCGTGCTCCAGAACGACGCCAGGCCCAGTGCGTGCGCGGCCAGCATCATGTTCTGGATCGCCACCGCCGTGGCCGCGTAGTCTTCTTCGCGGATCGTGGGATCCGGGTGCTGCGCCATGCTCACTACGACGGTCACCGTCGCGGCGGTCGCCTTCCTGTAGGCATCCTCTCCCTGCTGAACGATCTGGCGATCCGGCGCAACTTCGGACCCCGGATCCCCGTGCCGAGCCTGGCCACGAAGGTAGTCGATCGTCATCTGCCGACGTAGCTGTCCCAGCCGCTCAGTACCAGCGCCCTGAACGACGATGAACTCCCATGGTTCGGTCAGGCGGTGGTTCGGTGCCCACACCGCCGCTTCGAGCGCCTGTTCGATCAACTCGCGAGGTACCGGCTGAGGCGAAAACACCTTCGTCGTGCGTCGCGTCCGAATCGCCTCAAGAACATCCATGCTGGCCTCCACACATATCCCGCCGGTCCGGTAGCGCGGAACCCGCGCTCCGGCAGCCTTCATTGTAGCCGGGTAGCCGGGAAACGAGGTTAGCTGTGTTTACTGTGCGTTTCGTATCCCCGTCGCCTGCTGTAACTCAAGAAACATGCTTTTCACATATGCGACACACCGGTGAAACGGCCACGGGCAATGATGATGTCACATTAGCCAACGCCAAACAGCATCAGGCAGCAGCAGAGCGATCGGAGCCAGGCCAATGCACCGGGAACGAATCAGACTATACCGAAGCCTTTCCATCGTTGGCGCGACTATTTTGCTTGGCATATCCTGGTCGTTTGCGGTCCTGCATATCAGAACAACGTCGTATCCGTTGCTCTGGACGGCAGCAATGCCATTACTGGCGTTCTATTACTTCGCCGGAGACAGGCGCGTAGGCAGCTGGAAACATCTTCCTGCCGCTGCGCTCAGCATCTACGCCGTCGTGCTCTGGCAGGCCACGAGGAGTTACGGAGCGGCGGGCGCGATCACAACGGTGTGCGGCGTGGTGGTGAGCGCCGTCGCCGTTTGGCTGGGCGAGCGAGTGTCCCTGCTCAACAGGCCGGCTGAGTCAACTGGCACCGTCGCCTCCGGCCGGCAGCCCGTTTCGCCAATCCGGCTCGGCAGTGGCGTAGCGCGGCGTCGCCGGTTGCGCTCAGCAGGCAGCCGCTAACAACTCGGGGCGGACCCCACCATCCACACAGCAAAGAAGAATAGGAGGAGAATGGCATGGCAGCTAATTCCCCGGCAACCCCCGCTGGATCAGAGGGTCCACGCCCCACCCTGGGCCTCACCGGCCTCACCGTGAACGCGATGGCGCTGATTGCGCCGGGAGCATTCCTCTGGACCACGTTTCAGGCACAGGCAGCGCTGGCAAATGGCACCAAAAGCACCGCGTCTGATATGTGGTTCGCGCTGATCGCCTCGATTGCAATCGCTTTCCTCACTGCGATCTGTTACTCGGAGCTGGCGAACATCTACCCCCGTGCCGGCGCCGGTTCCTCGTACTACTTCGCTGAAGCGGCCTTTCTTGACAAGGAAAAGGCGCACCACCAGCGCTGGGCGCGGCTTTCGAAGATGTGTGCCGGCTGGATCTCTCATCTCTACTACTGGGTCTATCCCGGCATTCTCGTGGCCTTCATCGCCACCCTGATCGCGTACGTGTTCTCGCTTTACAACACCAGCATTAGCGTCAACGTCCAGATGCTGATCGCCGTCGTCGCTGCCGTCGTGATCGGCATGATCGCGTTCCGCGGCATCAATGGCTCCACGATGACAGCGCTGGCTATCAACATCATCCAGCTCGTCACTCTGGTCATCGTCTCGATCCTGGCGGTCGTGTTCCGCACAACCCACGGCGGCATTCACTATGAGCAGAGCAACCTGATCGACGTGATCAGGCCGCACAGCTTCACCAGCATCGTCTTCCAGGGCACGATCGCTATCTTATTGCTGGTCGGATTTGAGTCGGTGACTGCGCTGGGGGCGGAAGCGAAAAATCCGAAGCGGCACATTCGCCAGGCAATTCTGCTCTCGCTGGCGATCCAGGGCATCTTTGCCTACCTGTTCGAGTACTTCGCTGCAAACTTCTTCATCGGCGACCAGATCACGGGCACGGCCACCGATGCCGCCAGCGGCGCAACGACGCAGGTCACCGGCTACGCCGCAGCCGCGCAGTCATCGGCGCCACTTGGCGACTTCCTCAAGTACATGGGCGACAACTGGTTCAGCAACCTGGGCACTGCGTTTGCGACCATCGTGGCGATTACGGTCGTGCTGGCCCTGGTTGGCAGCATCCTTTCGGCCATGAACACCGGCGTCCGTATCACCTATGTCATGGGGCGTGACAAAGAGATGCCGGGCTTGCTCGGCTTCCTGCACGGCAAGTTCGCCACGCCACATTGGGGCATCGTGGTGATGGTGATCGTCTCCGCTGCGTTCGGCGCCTACGGCGTGCGCAGCGTCGATAACCTGACGCAGATCACGCTTGCCTCCAACGTCGGAACCTTCATCCTCTACGGAATCACCTGTCTGGTAACGCTGGTCGCCTTCTGGAGTCACAACGACCGCGACTTCGTCAAGCACAAGGTCGTGCCGGCTGCGGGCGCAATCCTCAACATCTTCATGATGGCTGCCGTGTTCTATATCGCCTTTTCGTCCGGCGGCAGCACGGCGGACGACGGTCAGAAGGCGCTGCTGATCGTCGGCGTCTGGATAGCAATCGGTGTCGTCTGGTTCATCGCCAACTCCCTGCGCCAGGGGCGGCCGATGCTGACTCCCTCCGCGCCCACTTCGGCGGCCTGACGGGTCTGATCGCAAATCTCCACATCGGCAGGGGTGGCGCACGTGTGCGCCGTCCCTGCTTCATAGTATCTCTGTGGCGCGAGTGCCGAACGATCACGCTGATTCGGCAAGGCTCCATGCCCCCGATTGTCCCCCCGGCGGCGAGTTCGTGATATTGGAGAGCAGGACGGCTGCAAACAGATGACGAGTCCACAGGAACCGGCGCCCCCTGCCGAACTCGGCTCGACCTACACCTACGGCCACCACCCTGTTGTGGTCGATGTTCATCTTCAGCGCACGGCCGCGCGCGAGGCCGCCTTCTTCCTGCCTCATCTGCGGCCCGGCATGCGCCTGCTCGACGCTGGCTGCGGCCCGGGCAGCATTACTGTTGGGCTGGCGCAGGCGGTGGCGCCGGGCAATGTTACCGGCATCGACCTGGATGCCGGTGTACTGGAACGGGGGCGCTCGCTTGCCGCTGAGCAGAGCCTGCCGAACCTCCGCTTTGAAGCGGCCGGAGTCTACGACCTGCCGTATCCCAGCGACTCGTTCGATGCCGTCTTCGCCCACACGTTGCTCGAACACGTGGGCGATCCGGCGCGGGCGCTCGCAGAGTTACGCCGAGTGCTGCGGCCCGGCGGTTTGATCGGCCTGCGCGACTGTGATTGGGCCAGCGGCATCTTCGCCCCTGAAGATCCACTTGTGGCAGAGGCGCTGAGGCTGTACGAGCGCGTGTGGCGGCATAACGGCGGCCACCCTGACTGCGGCCGCAACCTGCGCGACTTCCTGTTTCAGGCAGGCTTTAATCACGTCGAATCGTCGGCTTCGTTCCGCTGGGATGGCTCGCTCGCCTCTACGATCACGTTCGGCGACCTGCTCGCGGACCGATTTCGCCTGCCGAACTTTATCGAGCCGGCCGTCTCGATGAACTGGGCAGACCGCGCGTCGCTTGCGCGCATCAGCGACGCGTGCGCCGCATGGTGCCGCCAGCCGAACGCCTTTGCCGCAATGATCATGTGTGAGGCAGTGGGGTGGAAAGAGTAAATCGTCCAACCACTTGCCTGGAAGATAGTCTCCTATGACGAGTATGCGGATCTGCTTCTTCGGCGACTCGATCGTCAACGGAGCCGGAGATCCTGACTGCCTCGGTTGGCCTGGACGCATCTGTGCTGCGGCAAATCGAAGCGGTCACGATGTCACCTGCTACAACCTTGGCATCCGGGGCAATACCAGCGAGGATGTAGAGTCCCGCTGGCAGCGCGAGTCCGCGTTGCGGCTGCTGCCCGAGCATGACGGTCGCCTCGTCTTTTCTTTCGGCATCAACGACATCAACACCGACAGCGGCATCCGTCGCATTTCGCTTGAACGCTCGCTGACCGTGACACGGAAAATCCTAACTGAGGCGCGGCGGACACGTCCGGTGCTGATGGTGAGCCCGCCGCCGACAACCGACGGGTCCGAAAACCGAGACCTGATGCTTTTGATAGAGGCCTTCGATGGACTCTGCCGCGAGCTCGATGTGCCATTTCTTGACACATTTACACCCCTCTCCGCGGGTGGCTTATGGACCAGTGAGAGCAAGGACAACGACCGCTACCATCCCCGATCAGCGGGTTACGCGGCGTTTGCTGAAGCTGTGCAGAGATGGGCGGCCTGGCAAGCATGGCTCCCCTGAGGCGCAACGCCGGCGACAGCAGTAGCAGTGGCACCGCCGGCGTCATCCCGTCGCCGGGGATGCCGGCGGTGCCTGTTCCAGCTAAAGTTCGGAGTGCATGAAGCGCCGCCACAGGTGGTTGACGATTCGCGCTGGATCCGCCTGCACGCCGAAGCGAGAGAAGTAGCGGTAGACATTTTCCACGTCCCGCAGAAGAAGTTCGCGGGCGTTTGGGTTGAAACGCGGATCGACGGCCTGGGGAAAGTCGATCACGGTGAGCCGATCCTGCCAGTAGAGGATGTTGTACGGGGAGAGATCGGCATGACTGCGGTCGAGCGAGAGCCATAGCTCGACGTTCCGCATCACCTGACCGAACAGCCGCACCGCCTCCCCA
>JBBRGK010000065.1:0-10782 GCA_038240805.1 Dehalococcoidia bacterium
GGGGTGAGGTTCGCGGCAGCCAATGGAGAGGCGAAGCGGTGAGCGATCACGCACCCATCAGGCGGCGGATCTCCTGCAACTGCTGTCGCAGGTCGGGGTCGAGCACGCGGGCGTCCTCAATTTTCTTGCAGCCGTACATGACGGTCGTGTGGTCGCGCTTGCCGAGGATGCGGCCGACCTCGGTAAGGGGGCGCTGGCCGTCCTCTCTCAGCAGGAACATCGCTACCTGACGGGCGTGAGCGAGCCGTTTATCACGCCCCTGTCCGGCGAGCTGGGCGGGGCGCAACTGGAAGTAAGAGGCGACGGCGTCGAGGATGTCCTCGGGCAGGAGGCTCCGGCGCCGCGTCGTTGTGGTTGGAAACTCACCCAGTGCCTTCCAGCACAGCTCCAGCGTGATCTCGCTGCCGGTGAGGTCGGAGTAGGCAAGCACACGGTTGAGCGAGCCTTCGAGCTCGCGCACATTCTCGCGATGCCGCTCGGCGATGAAGCTGAGCACGTCCTCGGGCACCTCGCGCCCGAGCATGCGCGCCTTCTTTTGCAAGATCGCGAGGCACATCTCGGGGCTCGGCGGCTGGATGTCAGCGATCAAACCCCATTCGAAGCGGGAGATCAGCCGGTCCTGCAGGCCGCCAACCTTCTTGGGCGGCTGGTCGCTGGTGATCACGATCTGGCGGCCGTGCGAGTGCAGGTCGTTGAACGTGTGGAAGAACTCCTCCATCGTTTGCTCTTTGCCGGCGATGAACTGGATGTCGTCAATCAGCAGCAGGTCGGCGTTGCGGTAGCGAATGCGGAACTCGTCGTTACGTCGCTCCCGGATCGCACGCACCATGTCGTTGGTGAACTGTTCCGAGGTCACGTAGATCACGCGCTGGCCGCGGCTGATCAATGCATTGCCCATCGCATGCAGCAGGTGCGTCTTGCCGAGGCCGACGCCGCCGTAAAGGAAAACGGGATTGTAGGTGGAGCCAGGATGCTCCGCTGCACCGACGCAAGCGGCCAGCGCGAGCCGGTTGTTATCGCCCTCAACGAAAGTCTCGAAGGTGTAGCGCTCGTTCAGTCGCGGCGGCACGTAGCGGCTGTCCGGGCTGCCGGATTCCGGTTCCGGGTAAAGCGATTCGGGACTGCGCTGCGGCTCGCTGTTGAGCCGGAGCAGCGGCGCCGACACGGCCAGGGGCACAGCGGGACCCGGGGCGCCGAGCACCTCACAGGTGACATCGAGCGGCCCGCCCGTGATCTGCGAGAGGGTTTGCAGGATCAGCGGTCTGAGCTTGATCGAGAGCCATTCGGTGATGAAGTCGGATGTTGCGGCCACAGCCAGCGTTTGGCCGTCGAAGCGGACGCCCGTCGTGTCACGCAGATACGTTTCGAAGATCGGCCGCGTCACCTGCAGCTGCAACTGCCCGAGCACCGCCTGCCAGAGCTGCGGCGCGGTCAACCGGTCGGGGGCCAGCATGTCCTGAGCGGCAGTGGCCGCAGCGAAATCGGGTTCGTCATCGTCCATGTGCTGGAGTTGCTGCATTGCTGCTCCCACTTGACTCCGGCCCCCCGGAGTTGTAACAGAATAACAGTCAATCCTGTTACACTGCAACTCATGACCTTGCCCGGCGACACCGATGCATGGGTGTGCGTGTACGGTGCGACATAACCATGAAGCCGAAGCGAGGACGGGTTGGGGCGTGTAGTTCAGGGCTGGCCAGATTGCTGTTGGAGGTGTAGAACATACGTGCTGACTTGCGGCGCAGGGCGTCTTCGTTTGACAGGGGCTCAGTACGGATCTAAAGCAAGAATCCGCGTTCACAGCCTGGTGGGCGCAGCGCGAACATCAGCGCCATAAAAAAAGGAGGACACGATGCATACTCATGTTCTGGTTGGCACACGCAAGGGCGCCTGGTTATACACGTCCGACGCAAAGCGCGAGGACTGGAAGATCTCCGAGCCGATGATGCCGGGCTGGACCGTCAACCACATGAGCGTGGATCTGCGGCATGATCCGCCGCGTTTGTACGCTGCCGCCAACCACTGGGCCTGGGGTCCTTCCGTAGCCCGTAGCGACGACGGTGGTAAAACCTGGGAACAACGCAGTCCCGGTCTTGCTTTCCCGGCGGACATGGGTCTAACCATCGCCGCTGTCTGGCACGTCGAGCCCGGGCATCCGAGTCAGCCGGGTGTTGTCTACGCTGGCACACAGCCGGGTGGTCTCTTCCGCAGCGAAGACTGGGGCGAGTCATGGGCGTCGGTCGATAGTCTGAACCGCCATCCGTACCGCCAGTTCTGGGGTCCCACTGGCTCTGTGGGAGATTCCTCGCTGCACTCGATCCAGATCGATCCACGCGATGCCAATCGCATGTACGTCGCCATCAGCTCCGGAGGTACGCTCGTTACGGAGGACGGCGGTGCCACATGGAACCTCTGCTCCCACGGCATCGTCGTGACCACACCAGCAGCGAAAGCGTTTCTTGCCGAGATGGCCGCTTCGTTCCCGCAGCCAGAACTGCCGCCGGACGTGGACCCCGCCGCAATGGATGAATTCCACAAGTTTCTCATCGATCAGAAGAACCCGGACCGGCTATGGGGTCAATCGCACGTCGGCGTGTTCAAATCGGAGAAACGCGGCAAGTGCTGGGAGGACGTTACCCACGGCTTGCCGTCGTTCCACGGCTTCCCCATCGCCGTCACCAGGCGGGAGCCTGATGCCGTCTTCGTCGTCCCGATCGAATATGGTGCGGACAATTTCCGCGTCGTGCGCGGCCAGTTTGCAGTCTGGCGCTCCGGCGACGCCGGCAAGAGCTGGCAGCAATTGACGAACGGTCTGCCCGGACCGAACGACTACCAGAGCGTCTACCGCGAAGGCATGGATACCGATGGCCTGGAAACAGAGGGTGTCTACGTCGGCACGACTAACGGCGAGGTCTTCGCCAGCGCGAACCTTGGGGACTGCTGGCAACGCCTCGGTGGCACGCTACCGCCAATTGTGTCCGTCACCACTGGCGCCTGGTAACGCATCGCTCCCGTCCTCTGCGACAAGATCCGATGTCCGGCCCGATCGCGCCGGATATCGGATCTTGTGACAGTTCAGACGGCACCGGCGGCCAGTTGGGGCAGTACCCGCGCCGCAAACAGTTCCATCGAGCGCATGGTGTCAGCGGCAGGCAGACCAGCGATCGCCATCAACAGCATCACCTGCTGGTAGCCTGTCTCTTCGGCGTATCGCCCGAGCGAATCGACCACCTGCTCGGGACTTCCGAACAGCGCCAGGCCCTCCTGCAGGTACTCATCGAACGGGCGCAGGCGTGCATGTCGCAGCCGGTCAAGCACGTTCGATCGGCCGTCCAGTCGCGCCTGATAGGCCATGAACGGATCGCGCGCCGTGGCCACCGCTGCGGCTCCGTCGCTCGCCACATGGACACAGCGCATGCCCCATGAGCGGTCGATCAGGGACTGCACCGAACTGGCGTCCAGTCCGCCCGCGAGCGCCTGTGCGCGATACGCTTCGTGCCGGCGGGCAAGCTCCGCTGCGGGGATGAAGAACGAAGACAGCGTCGGCAGCGCAAGCCGGGCCGCTTCGAGGTTCGTTTCCGGGCTGTTCGCGGCGATATAAAGCGGCGGGTGCGGTCGCTGCCGCGGCTGCGGTGTGACGCGCACGTTTTCGACGGTTCGAAAATCGCCGTGAAAGCTGAACTCCTCGCCGCTCCAGCAGCGGCGCATCAGGTCGATGCCCTCGGCGACGCGGCCACGGCTTTCGTCATAGCGTGCGCCAAATGTGTCGTAGGCTGGTCCGGCGCCGCCGCGGCCGATGCCGACATCCAGCCGGCCACCGCTTACCTGGTCGAGCACCGCCAGCTGTTCCGCGAGCATCACCGGGTCATGCAGCGGCAGCAAGCTGACGGCCATGCCGACGCGGATCGTGCGGCTACGGGCGGCAACGTGCGCCGCAAGCACGGGAGGAACGGGGCATAGCCCGTAGTCAGAAAAGTGATGCTCAGCCACCCAGACCGACTCAAAGCCGTACGACTCTGCCATCTCCATCTGGGCAAGCTCGGCCTCGTAGACCGCGTCCTCGCTCCAGGCGGGATCGCGTTGCATCAGAAAGAAGAGTCCAAAGCGCATCAGCCGTCCTCGTGGATGCCTGTTCCGAATATAGCGAACACTATGGCTCTCCCGAGCCCGCCGTGCACCTGCGACACGCGGCAGGTGGACCGGAGGCAGTGGGGCAAGCGCCAGGGAAGCAGCGACGGCCAGGCTGCGTCGGCTGCTTGAAGTGCAGTGTACTCCCGGTGTTGCGATGTATGGCGTCCCGCTGCCGGTGGAGGCGAGAATGGAGCAGAGGCACGGAGCATGGAACGCTTCACGGAAACCAAGCGGACGCTGGACGGACGGGTGCAAACGTTCGAGGTCGAGCTTCTTGCGGCCACGCCGCGGCTCGCTGCAGTGCGCTACGAGTTCACGGGTGCCGCCTACGCCAACGCAGGTGGTTTCTCCATCCCGCCGCGCAGCTACACGACCGGCTTCTTCTGGCGCGACCGGACCTACAACCTCTATCACATCTGCCACGCCGATGGCTCACCGATCGCGGACCGTTTCGATGTGATCGAGTCGGTGCGCATTCATCGTCGCGGAGTCGAATTCACCGACCTCTTGCTCGACCTCTGGGTGAGCCATCTCGGCGAGGCGCACTTCGAAGACGAGGACGAAGTGCGGGAGTACCGGGAGCGCGGCCTGCTCACCGATCGCCAGTTCGCCACGATCGAACGCACATCACGCTACCTGAACCGCAACCACCAGAGGGTCGTCGCCGGGGCCCTGACGGAGCTGGCGCGGCTGCTAGAGAGGAAGAAGTGAACGGGGTCGCCACCGTGTCACCCCTTCGAAAATCGTTTCCGTCGAACGATCCCAACCTCGATGAGTTCTTCGCCGACTATCCGGAACTGACCATGGCCGACGTTCATGCCTGCCTGGCGTATGGGCAGGCACTGGTTGCCGGCAAGCCGGTCAGCCCGGCGCCGCAGAGGCGCGGAAGTCCTGGTAGCATTGCAAGCCGTGGAACTAGGAGTTCCGTATCGATCGTACGAACTCCTGGTCTACATCATTCGAGGGCGCGCCTCCCGTAGTAGTCTCATCACTCCCGCCGCGGATGCGCTGTTCCTCTTCAGCCACTCCCCTGGCCACAAATTCCTTCAGCAGAGTCTGGTATCCGATACCTCGGCCTGCGGCGAGTGCCCGTAGCCGGCTGAGTACGGTCGTGTCCAGCCGGATGGCGATAGGCCTGGCACGTTGCCGCCGAACAGCCAGAGGGTCCGGGTATAGCGGCGTCATTCGGGCCAGCAAGGCCGGCCCGAGAGAATGTGTACCCCAGTACTCAGCCTCATCATCTTCGCTGGAAAAACTGGGAATGTCGTCCAGCCTATTGACTTGCTTTGTTACCGGATATTTATGCTTTGTCATCCCTTCCTCCGCTAGCGACGCTGTAATTTCCGCTTCTCTTTCGGGCTCGCCGGTCGCGCCGTAACCACCCGACAGTACTGAACGCCGGCCCTCAGACGGAGGGTAAACACGACAAAGAGCAAGGCTCCATCCGCCGTAGGCCCGAGTCGAGCAAACCGCTGCTCTCCACCCGACTCGGGTACATCGAATATTAACGCCCGTTTGTCCAGCAGCGCTTCTTCTGCCTCGCCGGCCTCAACGCCGTGGACCGCGATATGTTCTAAATCACCTTCATCCCAGACGAACGGCATCACAGCACGTCTCAAGCATATCTCATGTGTATATACATCTTGTCCGATAGGACAGTCTTACCTCACCAGTCTCAAGTCAAAATCCAGGTGCCACGCTCAACTAAAATCCCTTGGCCAGCGGAAGGTCTTTGGTTGCAGGCGGGCGACGCGCTCGGCGGTGGTTTCGCTGATCGGGGTGATCACATCCCCCTGGCGAATCATTCCGCCCGATAGCACCCTTGCGTAGGCTCTGCCGCTGCCAGGATGCAGCGCTTCGTCGAGTCGGCTGAAGTCGCCGTGTTTGAACCAGCGGGCGTTCTTCCAGCAGGGCGCGGCAAAGCCGGTGATCTCGATCACAAGTTCGCCGCCGAGTCGCAGGCGTGCCCCCGGAGTCACATGCTTCCAGTCGAGGTCGACGGTCGTGATGTTCTCGCCGGTGCAGCCGGGGCTGACGGCGTGGCCTTCTGTGCGCAGCACAAGTAATCGCTCGATCGAATACAGGCAGAGGGCCTGCTCTGGCCGGCCGTGATGCCTGCCGTCGGTGCAGGAGTCCACGGTGATGCCCCGCAGATCGACCGTCGCCTCTGCGATCGGCAGCTTCGGCACGCCTCCGCGGGAGACATTGATCTGGAAAATGCTGCCCTTGTCGCCCATCTGCTAAAGCCCCCAGATCTCCTCGATCGCGCCTTCGACGTAGAGGATCTGCAACGCGGGCACGATCGCTGTCGCAAGCTGTTGGGGCGTTGAAGGCGGGATCTCTGCCGCCAGCGCGGTCAGCAGGTCCGCGACCGAGCGGCAGCCGTCGATCAGCGCAATCGCCCGTGCGACCGCGGCGCTCACCGGCACGCCCTCAGGTCGCGCAGGTGTGGTTAAGACGTCGCCCCACTCGAACTCGCCGTCGCCCAGCACCGGCTTCCGGTCCACGGATGCGCCAGCGGTGAGCAGGGGTATGAGGCAGCCGAGGTCGGCTATGGTCTGCCCGCTGGCAGGAAATGCCTGGAGAAGCCTGGCGCGACGAAGCTGGCGGTCCGATTCGATAGCGTTCACCCCGGCGAGGAACTCGGGCGGCGCCTCACCCCGGTCGATCACGGCGCGTTCGTAGCCGTGTGTTGGTTGACCGGCAACGGCGTTGATGAATGCATGGCGGGGAGAGACAGAGTCATCCTCACCGAGCAGGCGGCGTGCCTCCCAGAAGTAGGAGTCCACGCTGCGGTTGCTGGCGTAGAACAGCTTCGCCAGTTCGCGAAAGTGGCTGTACTGCCTGTAGTAAAGCTCCTTGTATACCCTGCCGGCGGCCTCCCGCATGTTCGGGTTTTTCAAAGCCGTCGTCACGTACGCCGCGGCCAGCACGCCGCTGGTCAGCGCCAGGTGAACGCCAGAGGAGAACAGCGGGTCAACGAAGCAGGCCGCATCGCCGGCAAGTACGTATCCGTTGCCGGCTACTTCGTCCGATACGTACGACCAGTCGCGGATCACCGTCGGACCGGAGACGAGCGTAGCCTTGCGCAGGCGCCTGGTCGTGTGGGGGGCCATCGCAAGCTGTTGCTGGAAAAACTGGCCGGCGCCATGGCGCTGAATCGCCGCCTGCGCCGCGTGGCTGTCGACGACGGCACCGACGCCGGTGACGCCGGTGTGAAGCGGGATCGCCCAGCACCAGCCCTCGGGATAGGACTCGATGAAGATGTTCGTCTCATCTGGCGGTGGCGCCGGCTCTACGCCGCTGAAGTAGGCGTAGACGGCGAGATTACGGAAGTACGGATCGGCGCGGCGCAGACCCAGTGCCCGACCGAGCAGCCCGGTCTGGCCGCTCGCATCGACGACGAAACGGCAGTGTAGGACGCCTTCGCCGGTTTCAGACCTGAAGCGAACGCCGGTGGCGGCGCCGTGCTCGTCGGCCAGCACCTCAAGCACGCGGCAACCCTGGCGAACCTCGACACCGTGCCGTTCGCTGTTGTCGAGCAGGATTTGATCGAATCGCGGCCGCCAAACCTGGAGCGAGTACGGGTGGCGGCGGTTGGTCTCGCGGAAGTACCAGGCCCAGGGCTCTTCGCTTTTGCCCCAGACCATCACCGCCCCCCACTTGCGCAGGAAGCCCTCTTCTTCCAGCGCAGGCAGGACGCCGAGATCCTCGAACAGCGGCATGCTCGCCGGCAACAGCGATTCGCCGACGTGCTCGCGCGGGAAATGCTCTCGCTCGAACAGCACCACCCGCAGCCCTTTGCGAGCCAGCATCGTCGCCGCTGTGCTTCCAGCCGGCCCGCCGCCGATCACGGCGACATCGATGGTGCTGGGCGGCACGTTCACACCCGGCCGCTTCGCCGCGTGCCATCTCGACTCAGCTGGCGCCCCTGGGCAGCGCCAAACGGAGGCCGTGGCGCCTTGCAGGCATGCTGCGCGGCCATCACGCCGATGCTGCCGCCTGCGGGATCGGCAGGTTCGTGGCGGGATCCACATCGAAGGCGCCCTTGAGGTCGAGGTCCACCGCCATCTCACGGACGGCGGGGATCACCTCTTCGCCCATCAGCCGCAGGCTGCGCATCGAGTCCTCGTGCGTCATGGCGCCGTCTCCGTCCCAGAAGAAGATGTTGCCGGGGCGCAGCGTCTCCAGCACGTGGCGGACTTTCGGGATGACCGTGTCCGGCGTGCCGGTGATGATGCTCATCTTGTTGATCTGGTCTTCGTACGAACCGTTGTAGTCGCCGCCCGGCCGTGGCAGGCTCTGGCCCGTTGACCGGGCATGTTCCGCCAGGCGGCCGCGCGCTGCTGCTGCCGCGAACGTCGTTACGGTCGGCAGCAGGTTGTTGCGCGAGGTCATGCCTGGCAGGTTCTGGATGAAAGAGCGCACGTTGCCCTGGTTGCCCTCCAGGAATGGGTTGCTCGGCCCCTGGATGTACTTTCGGCCTGCCTGTTCGGCCAACTCTTCTGTCTCGTCGACGTGAACTTTGAACAGGTAGCCGCGGTGCTGCGTGCCGGACTCGTAGCCATTCTCCTTCGCCTGATCGTCGTAGTACTGGAACGACTGCCGGGTCGGCTCAAGCTCGGTGGCCAGCATGACGTACGGGTAGCGATGCTTTGCTGCCCAGGCGACCGTGTTGCGGCTCATGACGCCGGGAATCCAGATCGGCGGGTGCGGCTGCTGATAGGGCCGTGCCCAGGGGTTCACATAGCGGAAGTCGTAGTGCTCGCCCTCCCAGCGGAAGGGTCCGGGAGTCGTCCATGCCTTGATAATGAAGTCGTGCGCTTCCTGGAATCGCTCCCAGTTGAACGGCGACTGGCTGTTGTGGGCAACACTTTCGCGGCCGGTGCCGCGCACCCAGCCGGTCACCAGCCTGCCGTGAGAGATCATGTCGATCTCGGCCAGCATTTCGGCCAGCCAGAGCGGATCGTCCCAGATCGGCAGGACGTTGCCCATCAGCACGATTTTCGCTCGTTTGGTGATCCGCGCCAGGATCGCGGCTTCGACGTTCATCACGCCACCCATGCAGAACGGCGTGCTGTGGTGCTCGTTCAGCATCAGACCGTCGAAGCCCATCTCCTCGGCGTAGATCTTCTCGTCAAGGTAGCGATTGTAGAGGTCGGCGCCAAGCTTCGGATCGTAGCTGCCGTTGCTCATGGTCAGGTCAGTGATGTCGCGCCCGGCGGCGCCGAAGTAGCCCGACGAGGGATCCTGGTAAGGTCGTTCGGTGAAGTATCCGATGAACATGAGTTCGCCCTCTTCTGGCTGCACCAGCGGCAGAGCGCCGCCCCGACAGCCACTCCTGTCTTTTGTAAAGGAGTTCCGTCCTTCAGCAGTCGGTGCTAACTCCTGCGGGCATGCGCCAGGATCAGTTCCGCCACTCGCTCCGGCTCTTCCATCTCAACCAGGTGGCCGGCGCCGGCCAGCACTTCGAGCCGAGCCTGCGGCAGTGCCTCCGCGTATTGCTCTCCGCAAACCAGCGGCACGATCCGGTCCTCGCCGCCCCAGATCACCAGTGCGGGGACGTTCACCTCAGCCAGCAGCGGCCGCAGCCTGCGGCTGAACATGTACGGCTTCCAGCTGATCCGCGCCGTCATCTCGCGGCTGAAGTCCCACAGTTCTTTATATGTGCTACGAGCTTCCTCGCCAAGCGCCTGGTTGAAGTGCTCTTCGTCGCGAAAACCCGCCTTAACGTAGTCGACGTAGTCGACAAGCATCTGGTCGAGGATCTCGCCATCGTTCGGCTGCAGCCCCGCTGCGCCGATAAGCACGAGGTTGGTAACTCTACGCGGCTCCATAGTCGCCAGTTCTGCCGCGATGAAGCCGCCGAGGCCGAGTCCAACGAGGGTCACCCTATCGACGCCCAGCTTATCGAGCAGACGGCCTGCGAGCACGGCGATGTCGCGCGGGTCGCGCGCCCACTCGGGGCGCTCCGACTGGCCGTAGCCCGGCAGATCGGGCCCGATCACCTGAAAGCTGCGGGCCAACTGATCGTAAAACGGCAGCCAGCCGGGGTTGCCGGTCGAATGATGCAGCAGCAGCAGCGGTGCGCCACTGCCGCCCTCAAGCAGCCGGAGTTTGCGCCCGGCGACCTTAACCGTTCGCTCTGTCTGCGTTCCCGCCGTCGTCACGATTCAGCTCCCCTTTCGACCGCCGTAGTGCCGGTATCCATCAGAGTCGCAGTCATGCTGGCGTTACGACGCGCGTCCTGCCTGGAGTGTAGCGCAACTGAGCGGTGCGTTGGAGCCGTCGGGCCGCAATAGGGCGATCGGCACTCAAAGGGCCAGACTGAAGAGTCCGCTCTCGTATAGTACATGCAGCATCGGCGGTGCAGCAGACCCGATCCCGGCAGGCACCGCCGCACTACACTGCAACGGACCCGGCAACTGACCGGGCAAGAGACCAGCCGAAGGGCAAGAGGGGAACTCGATGGCGGAACATCTCAAGATCGTCGAGGAGCAGATGGTCGGCGCCCGTGTCTACACGCGGGATCGCGCCGAGCTGGGCACCGTGAAAGAGGTCCGTGGGGGAGCGTTCAAAGTCAACGCGCCCGCGCGAACCGACTACTGGCTCTCAGCGACTGACGTCCAGAGCGCAGCAACGCACGAAGTAATT
>JBBRGK010000066.1:0-10630 GCA_038240805.1 Dehalococcoidia bacterium
GTGCGCGCATGTCATCCGTGCTCGAGTTCATACCTCCATCGCCCGAGTGCCTCTGCAGGAGGGGTAGTTCGTGCAGCCCCAGAAGGCTTTGCCGATGTTGTCGCCCCGCTTGGCGATCCGCTGCACCATCGAGCTCGAGCATGTCGGGCAAACGATCGCCGATGCTGCTGCAGTTGCTGCAAACGGTGTCACCGGACGCTGTTGGACAGGTGCTTCCACCCTACCCTTGCTGGCCCGACCCGCCTTGGCCTGCTGGATCAATCCAAACAGCTTCGGCCCGTCGACGAGCGTGACGTTTCGCCCGCTCGCAAACGCGATCGCCTCCTCCGTGAAGCTGCCCGATGTGACAACGAAGCCACCCGCCGCGCCCTTGGCCGCCATCACGCCGTAGAGCTCGCGCACGATGGCGACGCCGACCTTGAAGGCCTTCCACTGCTTGCACTGAACGAGGAACTTCTCCCGGCCGCGTCGCAACACCAAGTCGACGCCGCCATCCGGGCCTTCCCCGCCCAGTTCGGTCACCTCGTAGCCCTGCAGCCGGAAGGCTTCGCCGACCAGCAGCTCGAAGTCCTGCCAGCTCATGCCGTCGAGCGCGTCCGGCGCCCTGCTTTGCACGACGCCGACGACCAAGCTACTCCGCTGATGCCGTTTTGCCGCCGAGACGGCGGCTGCCGCCAGGCAGAGGATCGGAACGACGAACTGCCCGACCATGGCCAGACCCTGGATCAGGGCATGGGTCATAACCGGCGCCATCTGGCCAGGCTGGACCCCGGTGAGTACAACCGGCCTGGCCATGGCAGCCAGAACGAGGTAGCTAAGCAATGCCGCCCCGACGCACGCCCACCACGGCATGAGCGCGACCAGGCCGACAAAGTCTTCGATCGGGCTCGTCTTGGGACGTCGTCTGGCCATCTGATCGCTAGGCGGAAAACACCGCGCGATTAGAGCTGCCAGGGAGCGTTTGGCGGTCTCGAGTGCGCCCAGACCCTCGCCGAAGGCGAATTAGTGCCTCAAACGAGCGATTTCGGCGGTCGCTGTGGCATCGAGCGCCGAAGCCAGCTTCGTTTTCTAGACTGTTGAGCTGGGGGAGCCAAACCGCGTTAGCGGTTTGGGGGCCGGCAGGCCCCATAGGGGGTCGAGTCCGATGCGTAGGCGAAGCCGGAGCATGAAAGGGGGAAGTGCAGCTTCCCCGCGGACTGGTTTCGCCCGCTTTGGCGGGCGCATTTTTTGTAGGGGTCCGGGCGCGACGCGCCTTTTATCCCCTTTAGGGGACCATTTAACGGGTGCTGATGACTTACTCAGCGCCGTCGTCAGACGTTAAAGATCTTGAAAGTTAAAGAACCGCGCGCGCGTGTTACGGTTTCTGAAAGTGGCGCCAGCATTGGCTTGGCGGGGCGGTCTCATGGGTGAAATAACGAAGCCTAGCTGGGTGATAGAACGTGTCCGTCCACAGGAAAACATGGGTGATAGAACGAGTCCGTCCACAGGCATGGGCGATATAACGATACTGGCTCAATCACCCGGCGCCTAGGCCAGACGATCCGGCTCGGGCAGCGGCTCGGCTTCCTGCCCGGACATGGGTGATGTAACGACCCTAGGCAGCGTGGACGCTGGCGGCGTGGGCAAGTCCCAAGCGCGCCGAGCTACGGCGATAGAAGACAGCCTGATCCCGCTCTTCATCAAGTTCCAGCCGGTAGTCTGGCAGCGTGTCGGCGCTGATGATCTCCCGCAGCGCTCGCCGGAACTCGAACAACGCGGACTTGCTTCCACACTTTTCCTGGAGTAGCTCAACCCCGATCGCAAAATGCGCCTGGTCGCCGCAGTGCTTCCTGGCCAACTCGTAGAGGCGCCGCTCGATAGGCTTCCGCAGCCGGAAATAGTCCGAATTGATCGTCAGGACTTCATGGGCTTGGACGGCGTTGAAGAGCCATCTGGAAAGGCCGACCTCAACAGCGATCATCCGGTCATCGTCGGGCGACTTCTCGATGATCATCCAGCTGTCGACGATGCCGAAGCCCTCCTTGACCCTCTGGCCTCCCGTCTTGATATTGGTCTTGATTGAGGTGCCGCGTAGTCGCTCGAGCGCGTCCTGCAGGCGCTGGTACTCCTTGCCTCCGGTTGGCTTGTTCGTCGAGACCAGGTAGTCGTAGACGCGAAAGCGCACGGTTCGGCTGTTGGCGTCCAGACGCCCACGGTTGAGCGCCTCCGTCATCTGGCTAACTACGTAGATAAGTAAATCCTTATCAAACTGTGTAGCTCGGCCCAGCACGCTCGGGGTCACCGTGATCGAGCGCGTTTTGTCCTTGCTCTCCCACTGCCACACTGACACGTCTGGTCGGGTTGCCAGCGTGAAGATCGGCGCCTCCATGCTGACGCCGTCGTCCTTGAGCGCGTAATCAAACAGGTCGCAAAGGAAGAAATCCCGGTTCGGGTGATGCACTGGCAGCAAACCGCGCTTTGCCTTCAAGCCCTTGCCCTGTGTTCGGCGCGAGGGTGCCGCCGAGGAATCGGCGGCCTCGACCATTTGGCTAATCGAAGCCATCCGGGCTCCAGACGCCCTTCCCTTCACGCTGACTCGGCCGTTGACTGCTTTAGCCACAGGTCGAGCGCGGCGACGAAAATCTCCTGGCTCTTCTTGTCGAGCTTGATGCCGGCGTTTTTCAAGGTCTCGTATCGCTCACGATCCAGCTTGACTGTCAGCGCCTTGTAGTAATCCCGGCCACCACCGACAGCTGGCTCAGCCGCCGGCGGCTCGGCTGCAGCTTTTCTAAGACTTGCGGGCGCGGCTTCGCCCTTCTTGGCCACGAAGCCGGCAGTCAGACTCGCGGTCTTAGCCATTTACGCAACTCCTTGAATACGCACATGCGCAGTCTAACCGATCTTCCGCAACTGTGTAGATACGTATTTCCAAAGCGCCCGGATTTCATCCGCTGATCGCCCATGAGGGTCCAGTTCTTGCACCGTCCGACCGTCAATCATCGAGCCCGCGAAATCTGTTCGCTGAAAGATCGTGACCGGGGCAACCGTTCCATGTTGAGAAAGCGCGACCGCAGCTTCACCGGCGATCTTCGCCCTTGCTGCCGCCCCGTTGATAACGAACACCATCCGCTTCTCCGCCTCTTCCACGAGCCCGACCGTCGTGCCAACAGCGCGAAGATCGTGCGGGCTAGGGCGCGTCGGGATGAGCACCAGGTCGGCTGATTTAAGAACCTTCCTGATCATCTCCGTCACTGCTGGCGGGGTGTCGATGATGGCCAGCTGGATCCCGGCATCAGCTAAGTTCTGCAAGTGGCCACCCAACCCGTCAACGTCGACCGTGGCAAAGAGGGGAGCTTCCGCCTTCCTTTCGTTCCACCATGCCGCCAGGGAACCCTGGGGATCGGTATCGATGAGCGCGACCGGTCCTTCGCCAGACTGTTCTGCCATGACTGCAAGGTGACCGGCCAGCGTCGTCTTGCCGACGCCGCCCTTCTGGCTCGCTAGAACGAGAGTACGCATTTGGGTATTTCCACCTTTGTGGTTATACTTTAACACGCAAATACGTACTTATGGAACGCAATGCCTCTCGCAGTGATCCCTTCATGGAATGCCCGCGGCCTGCTGCCACCGCACGATCCGCTATCACCCGTCAGCGCCAATCGCTCTCCCTACGAAGTCTCGCTACTGGACCTGGTCGCTCGCTTTGGCACCTCGCCGGAACGTCGGACGATCCTCAAAGGGCTGCTGGACTTTCGAGCAGCGCTCCATGCCATGAACTTAGTCGACGGATTCCAGTGGCTCGACGGCAGTTTTCTCGAGGAAGTCGAAAAACTCGAGGGGAGGGCGCCTGGCGACATTGATGTCGTAACCTTCCTGAATGACACTTCAAAACTGTCGCCCAGCGCGCCGCACGACATCGCCCTCGACCACGACGCAGCCAAGCTGCTTTTCAAGGTCGATTCGTACCTCGTCGATCTGGACAAGCTGCCGCCTTCCGAGATAGTGCTACTGTCGGCCTACTGGTACAGCATGTGGTCGCACCGCCGGACCATGGAATGGAAAGGCTTCCTCCAAGTGAGTTTGGCCCCAGTTGAGGACAGTCTTGCGCTACCGAGCCTGACCGCACTCGCGCTGCTCGCAGGAGCGACTCCATGACCACACAAGAACGCACCCGCCTTCTCGCCGAGAAGCAGTTTTTGACCGCCCGGATCGATTCGATCCCCGTGGCCGCCGGGCTGACGCGCGCCAGCCTCCAATCCAGACTCAAAGCCGTCGAGGGAGGCCTGCAGGCAACCCTGCATCGGGTCCACCGCGATCCGGCTCGAGCTCGCCTAACCTTCGGTGGCCGCCCGGTTGTCAGAAGCCACGGAGTCTTTGCAGACTTCGGCACGAAAGCAGCAGGCCGTTTTGTCGACGCCATCGCCGCCGTGGCCGCTTCAATCACGGCCCCACTTGCAGCAATGGGCCCTATACCGGGCCGGGAGCAGAACCAGCTTCTCATCGTCGGAACAGCCATCGGGTCATTCGGCTTCGAGCTGGAGGAGCACCAGGCTGACGCGGCAGTTTTCCCGGAGCCAACATCGGCCGGAATCGCCTTGGAGCGCACCCAGAAATTGCTCGAGGGATCGATTGATGCTGATGACGAGGTCCTGGCGGACGCCGCCGCGGAGTTGGATCCGCGAGCCCTCGACAAGGTCCGCGATTTCGTATCAATGCTCGCTGACAACGAGGCTTTCTGTGGCCTCAGCGTTGGCGATCATGTCTTCCAGTTTTCGGACTCGGGGCAGGTGCGTCGAAGCCTGGCGCGCTTGGGAAGCGACAACCTCAAAGAACGCGAGGTTGTACTCACAGGGGAGTTTCTTGGCGTCCTTCCGACGCGTCGAACCTTCGAGTTTTTCTCAGGCGGCCAAGTGCTAGTGGGGAAGATCGGGCCGGGAGTTGAACGTCCCGAAATCATCAACGCGCATTTGAAGCAGCCCGTTCAGCTCAGCCTTCTTGAAACGCAAGTTGGCAACGGCCGGCCACGTTATGTTATGACCAAGCAGCCGGCTAACTGGGACGGTCCGCTGCGCGAATAGTGAAGCAGGGAACGGGTTACTCGTCCCCCTGAATCTCCTTACCCGTCGCGAGTGTCATTCGAATTTCCAAGGCGTCCGCCTGGCCAAAGCTCACGAGCCAGACTTTCGTCGGATTGGCTGCATCGGTCGGGACCTCGCCGTCGCTCCATTCCAAGCCGACTTTGTAGTGTTCCCAAAGCACCGCTTTTAGGTACGCGGTTTCCGCCCGAATGCGCTCTCGCGACAGCAATCGCCGAGAAGCCTGGTCGAATAGACCTTCGACATTCGCAGGATTCGTCGCGTGCAGGTTCTCGCTCGCCGTCGTATGAATGGATACGAACCTGTCACGGGTTGCTTTTTGCGGACTGCCCTGAAACTCCTTCACTCCGCTCGGCAGCTCGACCGCTTGACCGAGAGCCTGGGGAAGATAGTGCGGCGTGATGCTAGCGAGCCTCGTCAGGATCTTGGAGGCCCGCCCATCGTGCTGATACGCGCCCTCGCCATCGCGCCCTTTGCGCAGAGCGGCATATCGCTCCTCATCAGCCAGCATTGCTGAAAAGGTCACCAGCTCGATGATTTGCCGAAGCTGCAGCCACATGAACTCGTCATCGAACTCAGCATTGAGCGTGCGCGGCTTTTTGGCGCCCAGAATTCGATCGATCGCACGTAAACGAAGCTTCACCTCGTTCATGTGGCTTTGATAAAGCAGCGGGGAAATGAGTGACATGCCAACCTTGTCTTTGAGCGATCTTCTTGCTTTGGCGGCGATCCTCGTCGCCAGCTTGGCGGCTCTATACGCACGATGGGCTGCGATCCAGGCAAAGAGATCGGCCGACGCCGCCGCACGTGCAAATGCGATCGCCGAGCACCACCACCTTCGACCGCTACGTCTCGCGGTTTTTCACAGAATGAGAGACTTCGCTAAGTTTTGCGCGAGTCACAAGACCTTCAAGGCACTGCACGAAATCAAGGGCACGCAAGCGTTAGTGCGCGAGATCGTAGGCCTCAAAACTTCAATGTCCGAACATGGTCCATTGCAGATGCCAGATATCGAACGCAAGGCTACCGAGTTCGAGCGCCAAGGCAATCAAATGCAGAGGCTTTTCAACCGAATCGAGAGCGGGCAGGGCGGTTCGCTTGAGTCTATGGAAGTGGCCTGGTCAGTGGCGTCCTGATGCTGGTGCTTTCACTGGTGCGGCTGTGGGTCCTAGCCGTGGCGCCGCCGGGCACCGAGGTGCGCTTTACCTGCGTCGGCGAGCCCGCAGTTCCAGTGGACTGACCATGACGGTCTCGGTGTTCCTGATTTCGCTCATTGGCGCCATGGCGCTCGGCATGCCCATCGCGTTCGCCTTGCTGGCGTGCGGCGTGGCGATGATGCTGCACCTCGGACTCTTCGACAGCCAGCTTCTGGCTCAAAAAGTCATCGAGGGTGCCGACAGTTTCCCGCTCCTGGCGGTGCCGTTCTTCCTGCTGGCCGGCGAGATCATGAATGCCGGCGGGTTGAGCCGGCGCATCATTGACTGTGCCATCGCCATCGTCGGCCACTTGCGTGGGGGCCTGGGCTACGTGACGATTGCCTCGGCCATCATCCTAGCCAGCATTTCCGGCTCGGCCGTCGCCGACACGGCGGCGCTCGGTGCGATCCTGATCCCGATCATGCGCAAGGCGGGTTACGACGCAGGCCGTGCGGCAGGTTTGATCGCCTGCGGAGGCATCATCGGTCCGATCATCCCGCCGAGCATCGGCTTCGTGCTTTTCGGCGCGGTGACCGGGGTGTCGATTTCCAAACTCTTCATGGCCGGCATCGTTCCTGGCCTGCTTCTCGGCGGCAGCCTCGTGCTCGCCTGGTTCATCGTCGCTGGCCGCGACGGCGTGGCGGTCACGCAGCGACGGAGTGCTCGAGATATCGGTCGTTCGGTCGTCCACGCAGGCTGGGCCTTGGTCATGCCGCTGATCATCATCGGTGGGCTGCGTACTGGCGTCTTCACGCCGACCGAAGCTGCCGTCGTCGCGGCCGCCTACGCTCTCTTTGTGGCCGTCGTTGTCTATCGCGAGATCACTCCGGCAGCTCTCTACCGCGCCTTCGCGAACGCGGCAATGACCTCGGCTGTTGTCATGTTCATGGTCGCCGCGACGGCGGTGTCGGCCTGGCTCATCTCCGTGGCGGACCTGCCGGGCGAAGTGGTTCGCTTCTTGAACCCGCTGATCGACCAGCCCGTGCTCCTGATGTTCGTCATGATGAGCGTGCTGATGGTCATCGGTATGCCGCTCGACATGACGCCGACGATTCTGATCCTGGCGCCGGTGCTCATGCCCCTCGTGACAAAGGCCGGCATCGACCCCGTCTATTTCGGTGTTCTGTTCATCATGAACTGCTGCATCGGGCTCATTACGCCGCCAGTCGGCTCCGTTCTGAATGTTGTCAGCGGCATAGCCCGCATCCCGATGGGTCAAGTCATGCGCGGCATCTGGCCTTTTCTGTTCGCTGAGAGCGTTGTGCTCTTTCTCCTGGTCCTGTTTCCGTCGCTCGTCACCGTCCCTGCGGCATTCTTCTCGCGCTGATGTCGGCCTGCCAGCCCTTTCACACATAGGAACGTTGTCCCATGAATATCCCGTTCAATCGTCTCGGCCATGCTTTGCTGACTGTCGCAGCAATCGTTTTCGCCGCACCTGCGAGTGCGCAGGTCCAGGAACGCACCATCCGCTTCAGCATCGGTCCCGCCGAAGACCATCCCGAGGCCGACGGCGTGCGCGAGTTCGGCCGCCTGGTCGAGCAGAAGTCGGGCGGCAAGATGAAGGTCAAGGGCTTTTTCAACGCGCTGCTTGGCGCCGACGCTGCGGTGATTCAGGCGCTGCGCTCGGGCACGCTGGAAATGACGGCGCCCTCGTCTTCGCCGCTGGTCGGGCTGATCAAGGAGTTCGGCGCGCTCGACTTTCCATTCCTGCTCAATACCAACGAGGAGGCCGACGCGCTCCTAGACGGGCCGTTCGGAGAGCATCTGCTCGGCAAGCTGCAGGAAAAGGATCTGGTCGGCCTGGCATTCTGGGACAACGGCTTTCGCAACCTGACCAACAGCCGCCGTCCCATCGCCACAGCCGACGACATCAAGGGGATCAAGCTGCGCGTTCTGCAAAGCCCGGTCTACATAGAGACCTTTACGCTGCTAGGCGCGAACGCCATTCCGATGTCGTTCTCGGAAGTCTTCACGGCGCTCGAAACCCGGGCGATCGACGGCCAGGAGAATCCGTTCACCACCATCGTCACAGCTCGCCTGTACGAGGTGCAGAAGTACCTCACCACGTCGCGCCACTCCTACACGCCGTTTGTGGTGCTCATGAGCAAGAAGTACTGGGAGACCCTTTCCAAGCAGGAGCAAGACATCCTGAGCAGTGCAGCGCGCGAGTCACGGCCCGTTCAACGTGCTGCCAATCGAAAGTTTGATGCGGCAAAGCTCGAGCAGCTCAGAAAGGTCGGCATGCAGGTCGCCGACTTCTCGCCCGCCGAGCGCACGAAGCTGCGTTCACTAACCAGCCCGGTGCATGAAAGGTTCTCGAAGGAGTTTGGCGCTGACAGCCTCGCTGTATTCAAGGCCGAGAGTGCAAAGATCCAGGCCAAGCGCTAGGGAGGGCCAGTGTTCACGATCTTGTGCACTTTGAGTACGCTTCGAGAGCGGGGAGCCCCCACATGAAGCCCCGCCGCCCGCCCGCCTCCCCTGAAGACCTTCGCAGCCACCGCTGGTACGGCGTCAATGATCTGCGTTCTTTCGGCCACCGCTCGCGCACCAAGCAGATGGGCTACAGCGCGAAGGACTATGCGGGCAAGCCGGTGATTGCGATCATCAACACCTGGAGCGACCTGAACTCCTGCCACAGTCACTTCAAGCAGCGCGCGGAAGACGTCAAGCGAGGTGTCTGGCAGGCCGGGGGCTTTCCGGTTGAGCTGCCGGCGATGTCGCTTGGCGAGCCGTTCATGAAGCCGACGGCGATGCTCTACCGCAACCTGTTGGCGATGGAGACCGAAGAGCAGTTGCGGGCCAACCCGGTCGATGGTGCGGTGCTGCTCGGAGGTTGCGACAAGACCACGCCAGCACTGTTAATGGGGGCGACCAGCATGAACCTGCCGGCGATCTTCCTGCCCGCCGGCCCGATGCTGCGCGGCAACTGGCGCGGCGGCACGTTGGCGGTGGGCAGCGATACCTGGAAGTACTGGGCCGAGCTGCGCGCCGGCAATATCACGCAAGATGACTGGAAGGAGATCGAGGACGGCATGGCGCGCTCGCCCGGCCATTGCGGGACCATGGGTACCGCAACGACGATGACCTCGGTGGCCGAGGCCTTCGGCATGACCCTGCCGGGAGCGGCCTCTATTCCGGCGGTCGATTCGAACCACCCGCGCATGGCCTCGGAATGCGGCCGACGCATCGTCGAGATGGTCTGGGAAGATCTCCGTCCCACCGACATCCTGAGCGCCGGCGCGATCGACAACGGCATCCTCGCGGCGCTGGCGCTCGGCGGCTCGACCAACGCGGTGATTCACATCGTCGCGATGGCGGGCCGGGCCGGCATCACACTCGACCTGGCGCGCTTCGACGAGCTCTCGCGCCGCGTCCCGGTGCTGGCCAACCTGCGGCCCTCGGGCACCTACCTGATGGAAGACTTCTTCTACGCAGGTGGCCTGCGAGCGCTTCTTGCACGCCTTGGTGATCGCCTCGACCTTAGTTGCCTGACCGTGAATGGCCACAGCTTGGGCGACAACCTGAAGGGTGCGAAGGTTTTCAATGACGACGTTATCCGACCCCTTGAGAACCCGTTGGCCGGGGAGGGCGGTCTGGCCATCCTGCGTGGCAATCTGGCTCCGGACGGTTGCGTGATGAAGCCGGTTGCCGCGGAAACGCGGCTCTTGCAGCATCGCGGACCTGCGCTCGTCTTCAAGAGCTACGACGACATGGCCGCCCGCATCGACGACGAAGCGCTGCCCGTCACGGCCGAATCGGTGCTCGTCTTGCAGAACGCTGGTCCGCTGGGCGGCCCGGGAATGCCCGAGTGGGGCCAGTTGCCGATCCCAAAGAAGCTGTTGCGCCAAGGCGTTCGCGACATGCTGCGGATCTCCGACGCACGCATGAGCGGCACGAGCTACGGTGCCTGCGTGCTGCACGTGGCGCCCGAGGCCTTCGTCGGCGGCCCGTTGGCCTTCGTCGAAGACGGAGATCTGATCGAGATCGACGTTCCGGCGCGGCGCCTCGACCTGCTCGTCGATGACGAAGAGCTCATCCGTCGTCGCGCTCAATGGCAGCCGCCGCGGCCGCGTATCGAGCGTGGTTGGGGAGCACTCTTTGCGCGAAACGTCACTCAGGCCCCGCGGGGTTGTGACTTCGACGTGCTCGGCGCCGGGGCGGACGTGCCCGAGCCCGAAATCCACTGATTTCCATGCGCCTCAATCCGATCCAGCAAAAACTTGCTGCGGGCCAGCCGCTCGTCAACGCCTGGCTGTCGATCCCGAGCTCCTACTCCGCCGAGCTCGTGGCAGCGCAAGGCTTCGATTGCGTCACGGTCGACATGCAGCACGGAATGATCGGCTTCGATGCCGCCGTGAC
>JBBRGK010000067.1:0-10133 GCA_038240805.1 Dehalococcoidia bacterium
TCCGCAACGGCCGCAAGGCTCTACCGAGCGCCAGCCAGTTGGCGACGACGGCGGCGACAAGGCAGAGCAGCGCTGTCAGGAGCAGAAAGGCGCGCAGCCCGGCAAGCTGCTGCCTGGCTGTGTGCGCTGGCTGTCCGGCGACGACAAAGCCACTGAGTCCGAGATCCGGGCGGCTCCATGGCAGCAGGTAGACGCGCAGGGCGACATGCTGTTGTGGCCTGAGCGTTGCGGCGGCGAAGCCCTTGCCCGACGCGGTAGCGAGCAGGCTGGCAGGAATGGCGGGCGCCCTGCCGTCGATCTCGCCGCCGCTCCAGGTGGGCGTGCCGGCCGCGTCGAGCAGCTCAACGAAGGTGTCCGAGCCCGTGATGAGGTTGACCGGCGCGAGCGACTGCGCCTCCGTCAGGCTCGGGCGGCTTGCAAGCTTCAGCGCTGCCACAGCCTGTTGGGCACGCAGTGCGAGCGCCTGGTTCTGCTGGCCGGCGAGGCCGCGGGCGGCGAGCCCGTAGAGCAGCAGGCTGAACAGCAACACCGTCAGCAGTACCACACCGGCGCCGAAGAGGGCGATGCGCACCCGCAGCGGCATCATCACTCCTCCCGCAGCACGTAGCCGACGCCGCGCACTGTCTGGATCAGTCGTGCTTCGCCGTGCTCTTCGAGCTTCTGGCGGAGGTAGCCGACGTAGACATCGACCACGTTGCTGGCGGCGCCGCTGTCGTAGCCCCAGGCGGCGTCCAGA
Organism: Dehalococcoidia bacterium; assembly: GCA_038240805.1. Lineage (GTDB taxonomy): Bacteria > Chloroflexota > Dehalococcoidia > CAUJGQ01 > CAUJGQ01 > JBBRGK01. The sequence continues at coordinate 737 of JBBRGK010000067.1, forward strand.
ATCTGATCGCGGGTAAGCACCTGGCGCGGGTGGCGCAGGAAGTGCTGCAACAGCTCAAACTCCTGCACGGTCAGCTGCAGCGGTCGATCGCCGCGCCGCACTTCGCGTGCGCTCGCATCGAGCGTGATGCCTGCGTACTGCAGCGTCTGCTGTGGCCGTGGCGCCCGGCGGCGCAGGAGAGCGCGCACCCGGGCGAGAAACTCGTCGTACTCGAACGGCTTCACCAGATAGTCATCGGCGCCGGCGTCGAGACCGCGCACCCTGTCGGCGGTGGCATCGCGGGCGGTGAGCATCAGAATCGGCACATCGCCACCGGAGCGCAGCCGCGTAGCGACCTCAACTCCGTCGAGTCCCGGCAGCATCACGTCGAGCACCACCAGGTCGGGCGGGCGCTCGCGGGCGCAGGCCAGCGCAGCGGGGCCGTCGCCAGCGACTTCCACTGTATAGCCTTCGTAGATCAACGCCCGGCGCAACGATGCGGCGATGCGTGAATCGTCGTCCACAACCAGAATCAGCGCTTGCTCGGCCATCAGGTGTATTCAAGCACGCCTGCATGAGAAATGCTTGAGAAAAGGTTACCTCACCCCTTCCCCTCTCCATTGCCTGACGGCAACGGAGAGGGCGATCGTTGGTTGCCTTGCACGGAGGGCGAGGATTGACGGGCTGATCTGCGCAGAGGGCGAACGTTGGTTGCCTTGCACGGAGGGCGAGGGACGGGATGATCAGCGGAGACGACGATCGTTGGTTGCGTTGCACTGAGGGCGAGGATTGACGGGCTGATCTGCGGCGAGGGCGAGACTGCGCGGATGCGGTGTGACGGGACGGCGGGCTATGCTCATTTAGAAGAGGGCGCACAGTACCGGACCAGTGCGGAGGGTGCCATGCCAGAGCAGCGTTCACGCGACCGGCGTACCTTTCTGAAGCGTGTTGCAGCCGTCGCCACCGGGGCGGCGCTTGCGGGCCGAGAGGGAGCAGGGGCAGTTCGGCGAGCGCGGGCGTCGACGCGTCAGGCGGGCGCGGACCTCGGTGGGCGGCTGCCATTTCCTGCCGATAACCCGTGGAACACCGACATCTCGAGCGAGCCGGTCGATCCGCTCTCTGATGCGCTGATCGCCTCGATTGGACTGGACCGCGGCCTGCATCCAGATTTCGGCACGGTCTCGGACGGCGCCCCGAACGGAATCCCGTACGTTGTGGTCGGCGGCGATCAGCTAAAGGTGCCGGTGAGCTTCGACTACGACGACGAAAGCGATCCCGGTCCCTATCCGGTGCCCGTGGACGCACCGATCGAAGGCGGGGCCGCTGCGGATGGCGATCGCCATGTGCTGGTGGTGGACCGCGACAACTGGCTGCTGTATGAGCTCTACGATGCGCACCCGCTTCCCTCGTCCCTTCCCTCTTCCGTTCCCTCTTCGAACGAAGGCACCGGCTGGCATGCTGGTTCGGGAGCGATCTTCGACCTGAGCACGGACGCGCTGCGTCCTCCCGGCTGGACCTCGGCCGACGCGGCGGGGCTGCCGATCTTTCCAGGGCTGGTGCGCTACGACGAGGCGGCCGGCGCGAGCCTGATCGCACACGCGTTGCGATTCACGGTTTCTCGCACACGCCGGGCGTACGTCGCGCCCGCACGGCACTTTGCCAGCAACCGCACGGACCCGACGTTGCCGCCGATGGGCATGCGGGTGCGGCTGCGCCCCAGCTTCGACGTAAGCAGCTTTCCACCGGTGGTGCAGGTGATTCTGAAAGCGTTAAAACGCTACGGCATGTTCGTGGCCGACAACGGCAGCGACTGGTTCATCAGCGGCGCCCCCGACCCACGCTGGAGCGACGACGATCTTTCGACGATGCGCCGCGTTCACGGCCGAGACTTCGAAGTGGTGCGCATGGGTGAGCTAACCACTCGGTCGTAGACCGGCTGTATGATCGACCCTACATGGCGGCGCCTGCACGGTGACGGTCCTCGCTATTCCATGTCATGCGTTGCCGCTCACAGGGAGGAAGTGCTGCCACGCAACCCGACCGGATGACCGGGGCAAGCGCCCGGTTACATGGGCAGTATCTGCCCCGGCCACAGTGTTTTAGAATTGGCGGAAATCTCTCTGCACCGTCGCTGTGACGGCAGAGCAGGAGCGGTCATGCGCCTGAGGAATGCCCCATACAAGTATCTCGTTGCCGCCGCGTTTCTGTTCGGCCTGTTCATGGACCTGATGGACCTGACGATCGTCAACGTCGCCCTGCCCACGCTCGGCAGGCAGTTCAAGACGGGAAATGAGACGCTGCAATGGGTAGTCACCGGCTATCTGCTCAGCCTGGCGATCTGGATTCCGGCCTCGGGCTGGATCGGCGACAGGTTCGGCACCAAGAAAACCTTCCTCTTCGCGCTGGGGATGTTCGTTGCCGGCTCGGCGCTCTGCGGGCTGGCGCAAAGTGCCGGCCAGCTGATCGCTTTCCGCATTTTCCAGGGAGTCGGCGGCGGCATGATGACCCCGGTGGGCACCGCGATGCTATTCCGCGCTTTTCCACCGTCGGAGCGGGCACGGGCATCGCTGATTCTCACAATTCCGACCGTGATCGCGCCGGCGCTTGGTCCGATCATCGGCGGCTGGCTGGTGGACGACGTGAGCTGGCGCTGGATCTTCTACGTCAACGTGCCGATCGGCATCGTTGGCTTCATCTTTTCGCTCATGTACCTCAAGGAGCACACCGAGCCGACCGCCGGCGGGTTCGACATCTGGGGCTTTGTCCTCTCGGGCGCCGGGCTGGCTTCGGTGCTCTACGCGCTCTCGCGTGGGCCGGCCGATGGCTGGACTTCGTGGCCTGTGCTGGCCTCAGGCATTCCCGGCATCGCCTGCTTTGTGCTGCTGGTGATCGTGGAGCTGCGATTAGCACAGCCGATGCTCGATCTGCGCCTGTTCCGCGACCGCATGTTCCGCAACGCCAACATCGTTTTCTTTGCCTCGTCAGCGAGCCTGGTCGGCGTGCTCTTCCTGCTGCCGCTCTTTCTGCAGAACCTGCGCAACTTCTCGGCGATCGACACGGGGCTGATCCTGTTGCCGCAGGCGGCGGGTGTGGTGCTGTTCGCGCAGCTTTCGGGACGGCTCTACCCGGTGGTGGGACCGCGACGGCTGCTCGCTGTGGCGCTGGGCCTGTTCGCGATCTCGTCTGTACTGCTGCTGCTGGTGGGGCTGCAAACGAGCGTCTGGTGGATTGCGGCGATCATGTTCGTGCGCGGCATCGCGATGGCGTTCACCTTCATCCCGTTGCAGGCAGCAACCTTCTCGACCATCAGCCCGGCGAGCACGGGCCGAGCTTCGTCGCTGTTCAACACGAACCGCCAGGTTGGCTCGTCGCTGGGAGTGGCGATCCTGGCAACGGTGCTGACCTCGCGAATTACGGCGCACATCAAGGACATCGCGCCACCGCTGCGCGGGACGATGGCCAGCCACGCGCAGTTGCTCGCTTTCCATGATGCCTTCTTCGCTGCCGCGCTGGTGGGCATCTTCGGCGTTGCCTTCGCCTTCCTGATTCACGACGAGGACGCAGCTGCGACGATGAAGGGCGCCCCCGGCGACGCCCCGACTGCGGCAGTGCACTGAAGCTGCGTCCCACGAACCTCACCCCTTCCCCTCTCCATTGCCTCACGGCACTAGAGAGGGCGATCATTGGGTGCGTGGCACGAAGGTTGAGGATGGACGGGCACGTTGACGTCGCTACGGTGTGCGTCCCCCGTTCATCCTCGCCGCTCGTATCGGGCGAGATGACGTCGCTATGGTGTGCGCCCCCCACGTCAATCCTCGCTGCTGGTATCGGGCAAGATGACTTCGCTACGGTGTGCGCCGCGTCCATCCTCATCGCCCGCATTGGGCAACCAATGATCGCCCTCTCTATTGCCGTGAGGCAATGGAGAGGGGAAGGGGTGAGGCCGGCGATCACTGGTCGCGTTGCAAGTGCTCACTGTTTGACGCCTGGCGGGGCGTTGTACACTGACGCCGTTGCGGGCGGTGAGCGGACGCTGCAGGCGGGGAGGCAGAGATGACGACGGAACGGATTGCGCCGAAGGACTGCTACGCGCAGATCAACGGGCTGCGGCTGCACTACCTGGACTGGGGCACCGAAGGCGACGCCACTCTGCCGGCGTTTGTGCTCTTGCACGGCTTCTCGGCCCACGCCCGCTACTGGGACGGTTTTGCGGCCCATATGCACGACCGCTACCACGTCTACGCGCTCGACCAGCGCGGCCACGGCGACAGCGAGTGGGCGAACGAGTATCCGCCCCAGAGCATGCCGTCCGACATGGCCGCCTTCGTTGACGGGCTTGGCCTTGACCGCTTCGTGCTGATGGGCCACTCGATGGGCGGCGGCGTCGCCTTCCGCTACACAGCGGAGCATCCCGAGCGGGTCGAGAAGCTGATCATCGTAGACAGCGCCCTGCCGAATCCCGAGCGCGTCGCTGCGCCGAATCCGAACAACTCGGTGCAGCGATCGCTGGCCAAAGATCTGTTCGACAGCGAGGACGAGGTCGTAGCACACCTGATGCGGCAGAGTCCAAACGCGAGCGAAGAGCGCATTCGCCAGGTGCTGCCGCTCTGGTTTCGGCGCCGCGATGATGGCCGCTACACGTTCAAGTTCGACCCGGCGCTGCGAAACCGTATGTCCGGTACACCAGAGGCGCTGGAGCGCGCACGCAGCGCCGCCGAACAGCTCCGCGCCCAGGTCCACCGCATCACGATGCCAACGCTCCTGCTGCGCGGTGGCAACAGCGACATCCTCTCGCCTGAAGCCGCCGCCGACACGGTCGCCGCCCTCCCCAACGCCACCCTCGTGACGATTCCCAACACCGGCCACAACATCCCCAGCGACGACCCCCGTGCGTTTCGGGAGGCGGTGAAGGCGTTCTTGGGGTGAGGGTCGCCGAGTAATACGGACGGTGTCGTAAATTCGGGGTAACGGTCGCACCGTAGCCTACCCAGGTGTTCGGCGAATGAGCCAGCACCTGAGCCGGAACCATAAGAAGGACCGACTGGCAAAGTCGCCCGATGATAGACTTATTTAAAGAAATGCATTCATCTCACTTCACCTTCATCGACCTGTTCGCCGGCATCGGTGGCATGCGGCGCGGTTTTGAGGCGGCTGGAGGACAATGTGTTTTCACTTCAGAGTGGGACAACTACGCTCGCAAGACGTATGAGACCAATTTTCACGTAGCGGATCATCCATTCGCTGGCGATATCACGCAGGTGGCAGCGACCGAGATACCGGATCATGATGTGCTGGTCGCAGGGTTCCCCTGTCAGCCATTTTCAATTGCGGGAGTCTCGAAGAATAACGCTCTGGGCCGCGAGCACGGTTTTCGGCACCTCACTCAGGGCACTCTCTTCTTCGATGTCGCCCGGATAATAGAGGCTAAGAGGCCGGCGGCCTTCCTGTTGGAGAACGTTCGAAATCTCGCCACTCACGACCGGGGACGCACGCTTCAGACTATCCTCGGAACCTTGCGCGACGATCTCGGATATTCGGTGAAGTACCGCGTCATCGATGCAGCGGCGAGAGTGCCACAGCACCGTGAACGAATCTACATCGTGGGCTTTCAGGAAGGCTGGCGAGCCGATACGTTTGAGTTTCCTGAACTCGGAACCCGGCGGGTGCCCCTGCGTGCAATATTGGAGCCGGATGTCCTTGCTAAGTACACCCTGACGCCGCACCTGTGGAACTACCTGCAGCGATACGCAGAGAAGCATCGAACTGCGGGGAATGGCTTCGGCTTCGGCCTGATTAGCAAGAAAAACCTTTCGGATCCCGACACCGTCTGCAGGACACTGTCGGCCCGCTACTATAAGGATGGGTCAGAAATCCTGATTGAACAGAATAGAGATGAGCCGCCCCGCCGGCTCACCCCGCGCGAGTGTGCGAGGCTGATGGGATTTCCCGATTCGTTCCAGATCCCGGTGAGCGACACACGCGCCTATAAACAGTTCGGCAACTCGGTCGTGGTGCCCATTGTCGAAGCTGTCGCGCATGAGATTGATAAGTGTCTGCTGTTGAACGGCGAAGCTCCTTACATGGAGACAGCACGAGGCCAGATGCGGCTGGTGATGAGAGACGAGAGCGAAGAATTCGTGCCCGCCTGCTCCGGTGGGGCCGGCACAACTTCAAATGTTACGCATGGCGAACTGAGCCGGATCCCTGGCTGAGCCTTGTTGCGGAGCTTTTGCTCCAACGGACCAGGGCATCGCAGGTCGAGCCGGTCTTTGAGGAGTTCCGTCTCCGTTTCCCCACTGCTCAGAGCCTTGTGGACGCCGGTATTGATGAAGCGCTGGCACTAACGTCGGGACTCGGTTTGCACTGGCGTGGGCCTCTGCTTTTTGAGGCAGCCAAGGCGGTAGCGCAGCTGGGCGGGGAACCTCCGTCATCGGCCGAAGCCCTGCGAAAACTCCCTGGCGTCGGTCCGTATGCTTCCTCGGCGTGGCTTTCACTTCACCGGGGTCGGCGAGCGGTCATTATCGACAGTAACGTTGTCCGCTTACTTGGCCGACTAACCGGCAGGGCGTACGACGGAGAGACGCGCCGAAAGCGCTGGGTGATTGAACTGGCAGAGCGATTGACACCTTCGAGAGCTTTCCGCCAGTACAACTATGCTGTTCTCGACTTCACCATGATCGTCTGCACGCCTCGGCAGCCACAGTGTGCCACCTGTCCGCTTCTGGCAGATTGCCAGTATGGGAGAAGCCACATCGAACGCCGCCTCTCGGGTTCATCTGCACGAACTCTCAGGCAGCCCGGAGCGTCTGAATGAACCCGATAAATTGCGCAACGTTCATGATCTGGCGCCGCTGCCCCTCTGTATACGTGCTATAAAGCGATTCCGGAATGACCAATGAACCTTTGTGCTGCATCATTTCATCGGTCTGTGCCACGGAAATGCCCGGCTCAAGTGTGCAAAGGTGTTTGACGGGAATGCGATCAGCCTCGGTGAGAACCTGTCGCCACCGATCCTTGCAGGTTGATTTGGCAGCAAGCATGGCAAGGTGCTGCGGGTCATATTGTGCATCGAGATATTCCGCTCTGCCTGGAAAGAGGAAATCCGGGGTATTACGCCCTTCGGTAACTTTATTTCGCTCGAACTGCAGGTCGTGAAGATTGAATAATGCCTCAAGGTGGTTTTCCAGGGCATGTCCCATGCGCGACTTGCGACGGTTCTGCACCGAAAGGGAAAACTGAATGAACTCCTCGACCGACTGAAAGCCGCTGCTCAGCCGCTGGCCAACCAGCACATCTTCGAGCGCTCTGAACAACTGGTCTTCTCTGGAGATCCAGCGGACCAAGACCTCATCGGCATCGGAGGGCTCGATCTCTACAAGCGAGCGGGCAAAGGCCGACATTGTTCTTGTGGTTGGGAACATTGCCCCGAATTCGCGCGTCACTAACTCCGTGTCGGACTCGGTCGGCGGTGTCGCAACATCAAGGCCTAATTCTTCAAGAATTAGTTGACGAGACAACCCACTGTTTTGTGTGGCCAACACACCTGCAGGAATTAACTGGAGTGCTGAGGCTATCGCCTGGAGATCGAACAGTTCGCTCGCTGCCCGCAGCCAACCGGAATCCTTCTCGAAGACGAGCCCATGGATTTCCTCGGCGGACTCCCGTTTGACTCGCACGAGCACGAGTACATCGCCGACACGCGCCCGAACAAGAAAGTCCGACGCGTAATAGAGCCGCCACTCTGTACGTCCAAAGGTCTGCTCGCGGGCATCGTAAAAGGTAAATGCATCCTCCTCTTTAACCGGTTCAGCACCGTCAGCGAAGAAGTGCCAGAAGATCGCGCCAGTGAGCCGACCAGCATCTCCGAAGAACTCTTGAAGCGGCCGGCTGCCGTTAAGTTCGTGCTGGTTTGACCCGCCAGGCAGCTCACCGTGGGCCAATGTCTTGTAGGCGACAGCCCCGAAAATCTCTGAAAGTTCCATCTGGTTTCACCCGGTGTTGCACTACTATCGTTCGGCATCGGTTGCGCTATTCTCGTGACGTTAGCCCATTCCTCTGACTACTTGCCAGTTAAAGGCGCAGTTCAGCTTTCCGTTGATTCGATACGGACCGGCTACGGCAAGTGATCAGGTCAATCGGGTGCCGGGGCAGATTCACCGAAGAGCTTGAGGTACTGGGTGTAGCGAAAGCGACGGTTGCGCTGAGCGCCGGTGGTTTCTTCGAGGATGCCTAGCTCCTCAAAGCGATCGAGCAGTTTATAAGCTGTCATGCCTGAGACGCCCAGTAAGGCGCGGACCGTGTTCGGGGTCAGCAGCGGATATCGAAAAATGAGGTCGAGCAGCCGTAACCCGTTCGCCGGGGAGTGACTTGCCTGCACCCGTATTCGATGTTGTTCACGCAGCGACATGATCTCGTCCGCCGTCACGGTTGCCTCCTCGGCTGTCTCGGCAACGCCGCGCAGGAAGAAGCGCAGCCATCCCTCCCAGTCGCCCGCCGTGCGCACGGCCATCAGGCGGTCGTAGTATTCACCCCGGTTACGTCGCAGGAAGAGGCTCAGATACAGCAGCGGCCTGCTGGGGACGCCGCGATGCACGAGCAGGAACGTAATCAGCAGCCGGCCGACGCGCCCGTTGCCATCCAGAAATGGGTGAATCGTCTCAAACTGCGCGTGCGCCAGTCCACATTGGAGCAACGCCGGCAGATCATCCTCTCCGTCCTGGTGAAGAAAGCTTTCGAGATTCCCGAGGGCGGTGGATAGCTCGGCGGGTGGGGGCGGAACGAACGACGCACGCGACAGCGGTACATTTGCGGGGCCAATCCAGTTTTGTGATCGCCGGAACTCTCCCGGCTGTCGGTCGGCGCCGCGAACACCCTGCAAAAGTTCACCATGGATCTCGCGCAGCAACCGCAGCGACAAAGGCAGCGTAGCCTGGCGTTCGAGCCCGTAGTTCATTGCCCGAACGTAATTCACGACCTCTTCGACATCGAGGGGCAGATCGCGCTCGCTCGGGTCGAGCTCGTAGGTGAGTACATCCTCGAGCGTGCTCTGTGTGCCTTCAATCTGAGAGCTGAGCACGGCCTCCCGTCGAACATACATCGCCACAAAGAGGTCAGGGTTTGGTAGCGTACGGGCGAGCCCATCCAGCCGTCCCAGTGCCTGGTCCGCCCGTGAGAGAGCGGCCAGCATTGGTGTATCAATCTGAAGCGGCGGCTCGGGCGGCAGCGGTGCCGGTATGAACGCCCGGTAGTCAGCCGGCTGCTCCTTGTCGCCTTATTATAGAAAATGGTCGAAAACTATAATAAGGGCGTGGTCCGGAGCGTCTTAGTAAAGAGAACTATAATAAGGCGACGGCGGCAGTGGCCTGCCGGCGGCAGCCAGTGTGCTCAGATGTGGGCGAGCATGATCACCAGCACGAAG
>JBBRGK010000068.1:0-10078 GCA_038240805.1 Dehalococcoidia bacterium
CGGCAGGACCTGATCGAGCAGCAGCTTGCGTGCCCGGTCCAGCACTTCAACCAGCATCGCTCCAACCTCGCCCGGTTCAAGCCGGGCATCATTCGCCCCGAGCCATTCACATTATTGGGTGCCGGAGCGTTCTTTAAGGGCTACTATCTGGAGTCAGGTGGCAAGAATCGGTCGAACCAGTCCTGTCCAGAATCTGTCCCAGGTCAACCGTATCCCCGGCAGCGATGCCGTGGCGGGCATACCAGGTGGCATTGGCCTCGATCGCGTACTGATATGGCTTTGCCGGGAAGTGGCTGTCGAGCGACTGCGACTTCATCTCCTGGACATCGACCACCGTTCCGGAGGCATCCACGAAGGCAACTGAAAGATCGATAAGGGTATCCTTCATCCAAAAGGGAACGGACACCTGCTCGGTGAACACGAACACCATGCCCTGATTATCCGGCATTCTTGTGCGGTTCATCAGGCCACATTCCCGCAAGGCTTCGGTATCGGCTATCTCAACATTCATCGGCACCGCACCGCCAATTTTCGGTATGAATGTCAGCAATGGCAAGTCAGATGCGGGTGGAAGCGGTGTGGCGGAAGGGACACTGGCCACCGTCTTTGGCGCAGCCTGCGGGCGGTGAACGTTGCTGGCAGAGCCCGCGACGTTGGAAGTAGTGCAGGCTAATAATCCGAGAGCAGCCACCAGCAGCACTAAGGCGAACAGCCGTCGTGACTTTATGACCATCCTGACCATGACTGTCTCCCGCTGTGGCAGCGCCGCCACATTTTTCACGCTATCACAATCGGCCGTGGCCTCGATGCTGCTCATTGCCTACCGGCCTGGACCCACCGTTGCCGTGTTCGAGGCGAATACCCAGTAGGCCGTATCTGCCTTCAGACTACCGAGATCGCTCGCCGACGGCTTTCCCGTAAAGAAAGCGTTCCAGTTAGCAGACATGGGGTTCCAGCTGAAGATCCCTTCGATCGCGATCGAGAATTGCTGCAACATTGCCGGCAGAGAACCCGGCGACAAAGCCAGATTGTTCCAGCCCCTGACGAGCGTGAGCTGCTGCGGGGGCGAGGTCCCGGTTGGCGCCATAGTCAGGTCGGCCTCCGACTGCATGTAGATCCAGTAGGCCGAGCGCTCATTGAGCACCTGGATGTTCGTTGCAGCAGGCTGGCCAGGGAGAAACGTCTGCCACTCGCGGCGTACCGGATCCCATGCGTACAGGCTGCCGATTTTCCCCTTGATCGTCGCGAGCGCCGTATCTACTTCGCGAGTTGGGCCGACATAGAGCAGGTTGTTCCAGCCCCGGCTCAAGTGAATCGTTACGGGCGCCGGCGGGGCCATGTGCGGGTCGCTGCCACGCACGGCGAGCGAAACGGCTCTGTATGCATTGATCCGGCCACAGCCGTAAGCCGGGTTCCAGCCCGCCGGGACATCACAGGTCGAGAGCATCCAGCGCACCACGCTGGCATTTGTGGCTCCCGGAATCGAGGACAGCAAGGCTGCCAAACCGGCAACCTGCGGCGCAGCTGAGGACGTTCCGGTGAGGATGCTGTACTGCCCGGCCGTCCAGGTCGAGAGAATCCGATCGCCGGGAGCTGAAGCCCGCACCCAGGCGCCAAAGTTCGAGTCGGGCAATGGCCGGTCGTTCATGTCGGTCGCGGCTACGGAGACGACCTTTGGATCGGCTGCGGGGAACACGCCGGCGGGGCAGCCGGAGTCGTTGCCAGCCGAGGCGACCAGCACGACCCCGTGGCTCCAGGCGTAGTCGATCGCGCTACGCATGGCGCTCGATTCGGGAGCACCGCATGGCTCGCTGAAGCTGAGGTTGAGCACGTTGGCGCCGTGGTCGACGGCCCATACCAGCCCGGAGAGGAAGTCGCTCTCCGTGCCCGTGCCGCCTGTCGTCACTTTGACCGGCAGAATCGCTGCGTTCCAGCTGATACCGGCAATGCCGTCATGGTTGTCCGTGCCTGCGGCGACGATCCCTGCAACATGCGAGCCGTGGCCGTCCGTGTCGGTTGGCGGCGTACCATGCCCGTCCGCCGGGCAGACGCCGTCGGCGACTACGTTGCAGCCGATGGGCAGCAGGTGCGTCACGAGGTCGGGATGTGTCAGGTCGACGCCGGAGTCAAGGACGCCAACGACGACGTTTGAGCCGCCGCGTAGCATCTCCCACGCCCAGGGCGCCTGTATCATTTGCAGCGCCCACTGACGCGGGTAAAGTTCATCATTGGGGCTCATATCGGCGTGAATTGGGCCGTCGTTCGCCACTTCAGCGACCCGTGCATCGGCGAGAAGCAGCGCACGCGCCGCCTCGATCGATCCCGTTGTAACCCGGACCACGGACGCGTCAATCACCGGAATCGTGCGCATCACGTGTACGGCATCGAGATCGTCCAGTCCTCGCTGCCCGAGCGGGACGGCGTGACGCCACTGCACGATCAGCTGGCCGGAGAACGGCGTGGCGGCTGGAGCCCCGGCTGCGCGAGCCTGGATTGATGGCGACGTCGGAACCGATGAGCCTGCGAAGAGCGCCGCCGCCGCAATCACGGCTGTTGGCAGCAGAAACCGACCGATCGTGGTCAAGAAGATCCTCATGAGCGGTTTATGGGAGCGCAGTCGGGCGGAAGTGATCAGGAATAAACGCGCTCGGCTCGAACTACGCGCCGCTTGTTGTACTCGGCAGAGGCCCGGTTAAAAATGCCTTCGCAGGTTATCAGCGTCTCCGACTCGACCGGCGTATCACCGATGATCTCTTCCACCGGAGCAGTGTCCGCGTCATATAACTGGGTGTCTGTCACCCGGTAGTGATAGCTCTTCCCATCCTGCAGCACGATTTGAACGTCGTCGCCCTTTTGCAGCTTTTTCAGGTCTGCAAAAACACCCAGCTCGCCCGTGAACCAGTCGACGTGACCCGACATCACGGTGTTTCCACCGTAGCCCGGACGCGGCGTGAAATCGTAATAGCCGACCTCATCCCTGGTCTTCGGGGAATCCATCGTATTAGTGGATTCAATGATGCCGACCGTCACGAACCGGTTGTTTATGCTAGCTTTCGGAACGATGAGTTTGGCCATCGGTGAGTCGTCGGGGGTCTCCGTTGGCGTCGCCGATGGCCGCGCGATCGCGGGCGTGCCGGTGGCACCGGGGGTCAGCGCCGTCTGCGGCGTCTGCGGCGTAAACGCCGCCCGTGGCGTTGCTGCGAGCGTACTCGGGCTGCTGCTGCCGGCGCTGCTGGATGTGGCCGGCTTGTTAGACTTCCCGCCACACGCGACCACTCCGAGAACGCCAAGAACTGCGGTGAGCAGTACCAGCTGTTTGACTGCCCGCCTCGAGCGAATCTTATCGAATAGAAACAATCCTGAAGACCTCCATGAATTCGGGGCTATTCGCCCGCATTGCTGCCAATAAATCGGCCCGAGGCGACCGCTCTCTTCACTATGCAGTTTTGTGTGGTTGGCAAGCGTGGCTCGGATCACACGCCTTTGCGACCGGGTACATCCCTCTACTGACCCGCGGGTGCCGTCGTTTCGGCGGGTGACTCGGGATTGAGGATTCCGGGCGTCAACGTTTCCATCGGTAGCGCCGGTCGAGCCCTATCCGTGGAGAGGTAGGCTTCCGGCCCGGGTTCGGCGATACGGATTCCCGGTCGCGTATGTTGTTCGAGAAATCGCCACTGCTCCGGTGAGCCTGGCGATCCAACGTACTTGCCCAACGCGAAGTCATGTCCCGATAGACCGACCAGGTGAGCGTTCAGGTCCAGGAACGGTGTGCTCTGTTCACTGAAAGCGTACCAGGCTATCTCGGTCAAACTCGTATCGAGGTAATCGTCACGATTGCGTGTGCCGACCCAGGTGTCGTAGTGATGCCAGGCACCGCTGTACCAGACTTCATTCGCACCCTCCTGGTAAAAGTTCAAGCTCCAGGCGCCGGTGACATCCTGCGACACGCCGCGCCCGAACCCGATCGTCTCCTCGCGGTCCGGCAAGCCAAGTGTGCGGATGAGCGACGAGAGAAAGTACGCATGTGCGATGCAAATGTACTCACCCTTGCGCGCCCCCGGCACCAGCACGCCGTCGTCGATTCGCGAGAGGATAATCAGATCTTTTTGCAGCTCGCCAGGGTCGCTGATGCCGAGGAGGCCGTTCACGTATCGATAAATGTTGTCTGCGGCTCGCTGGGGATCGTTCGGGAAGACGCCGCCGTTCCGCGCGATCTTAATCGCGAAGCGGCGCAGAGTCAGTGCGTCGACTGAGTGAAACTGCGTGTCGCCTTTCAGGTAGTACCCGTTCACGTCATCGGATGGGATTGGAAGACCCACGATTGGCAGATAGGTCGGGTAGGTGATCGACCAGATTGCCGGAGGCAGCACGGTCGCCGCCACAGGCGTCGCCACTCCAGCAGGGGTAGCCGAAGCGCGGGGTGTCAATCCCGGAGCCACAGTGGCTGTTACCGTCGCGAGTGGCCGCACGGCTGCAGGCGTGGCCTGCAAAAACGCAGCCGCAGAACCCGGAGATGGTGAAGGCATCGCATTGCCGGTCGGAGCAGGCCGGGGGCTCAGCGTCGTCGTCGCCGTCAGTTCCTTCAGCAGCGACACTGTGTAGGTCGCTGATTCGAAGGTACCCTCGCTCACTGCGTAGGTGAGAGTAATAGCGACATTATTTAGTAGCGGAATCGAGCCGCCAGGAACCGAAAGCAACTCACTGGTGATATCGGGGTCGTCTTCATTTACTACACGCACATCGGGAATCTCGAAAAGCGCCGCACTGTTGCCGCCGACAAAGTCCCAGCGTTCGCTGGATAAGTACTTGCCCCCGACTTTCACCGAGACCTGAGAGGGACCGGCAGCGTTAAGGGATAGCAGGGCTGAAAACGAACCCGCGGGAACGATCTGCCCGAGCTCTGATTGACCGGTAAGTGTGTCCACCGCAGGCAGCACACGAACGGCTCGTGCTGCACTGTCCTGTTCACCTTGAGAATTCTGCACTGTTAGATGGACGATGTAGTCATCCACGCGCGTGAACGTATGCTGCACGGAGGCACCCGAGGCGACCGGCGTCCCGTCACCAAAGTCCCACCCAAAGCTCAAACCGTCACCGACCGAGCCACTGGCATCGAAGCGAGCCGAAGCACCAATCTGTGCGTCGCCAGGATCGGCGATGACTGCGGTAATGCCAACAGCGTTTCGCGCCTCGTGTTGACGGCTCGCTGGCAGTCCCGGCGTCATAGAAGCACCGGCGCTGCCGAGCGTTACCATGAGCCCGGCCGCGATAGCGAGCGAAGCCGCGATCATCGGGCGGTACACTCCGTGCTGGAACAAAGGCATGTATATCCCTCGTTTTCCTGCGGTTTTGTAACGATGCGCGCCAGCAACAACTACCGGAATCCAGCTCCGGTCGCATCGCGACATCCTGCAAGCGTCGACGCGTTAGGAAAATGTGGTGCGGTTGCTCGCGAGCAACCGCTGCCCAGGAGGGCTGGCCCCGTGCTCTGTAGCCTTGTCAGCGTATCACCCTCGATAGTAGTCTGAGCAAACCCGGTCAGCTACTGGATACGAGATACTCCCTGGTATCCCCACCCACCGATCGGCCCGCCGCGCCCATCTACGATCACAATGCGCAGCAACACCCGAACGTTTCGGGCGAATCTTGTACCGGCATCAGTTGACAGAAAGATTTTTGTCTCGGATCACGCCATATGGCGTTAACCTTTTCTCCTTTACCACGTTTGATCGTAGTGGAAGGACCAGTCGTTGCCCGATGCAGTTCGGGGGGCATCGCAGAGCGCCTCGTGGTCGCCTGGCGTGAATGTGGTCCCTCCTACGGGAACTGACGCAGTCCCTCAGAGTGACGAACGCGATCTGGTCGAGCTGGCGAAGGCCGGCGATCAGGCAGCGCTAGGCAGGCTGTTCGATGACCACTACGCTCGGGTGTATCGCTACATCCGGGTCAAGGTAGGCATGGAGCAGGATGCCGAGGATCTCGCTCAGGAGGTGTTCCTGCGGATGTATCAGGCGCTGGAGCGGTACCAGCATCGTGGGGTGCCGTTTCGAGCCTTCCTGATGCAGGTCGCCGCGAATCTGGTCAACGACTTTTACCGGAAGCGAGGGGCGACGGGGAAGACGGCCAGCCTGCAGGGAGAGGACATCGACCTGCCCGGGGATGAAGACCCGGCCGATGTCGTGGTGCTTCAGGCGAATTTCGCAGAGGTTATGGAGGCGATGCGTCACCTGACCGAGCTTGAGCGAGAGGTCATTCAGCTACGCTACGCTGCCGAGTTAAGCATCGCGGAGACGGCGTCGGTCACCGGAAAAAACGAGAACAACGTCAAGCAACTCACCTATAAGGCATTGGGAAAACTGCGAAAGGCGCTCAAAGAGGTCGATGCTGGGAATCCATAGGCACAATCGAGAACAGGCGCTTGCCGATGCCCTCGCCGCATCGTTGGATGCGGTGCGGGATGGCGCTGCCTCGATCGAACAGTGCCTGGCACAGCATCCGCAGTTCGCCGCTGAACTCGAACCGTTGCTGCTCATCGCCGGCCAGATTGCGGTCGCGGGCCGTATCCGGCCGTCGGAAACGGCGCGAGAGCACGCCCGGTTCGCGCTGCTGCAGGCTGCGGCGGTGAAGAACCGGCCGATACCGATCGCGCCACGCGCCGTCGTGCGGCGTCGCTCGTGGCTGGCGCTCGCCCCGGCTGCGGTTGCCGCGCTTCTGTTCGCGGCCATTGCCGTGCCGGTGCTGGGCAGCGTCGATACGAACGCCGTTCCTGGCAACTGGAATTACAGTTTCAAGCGAGCAACCGAGCGCGTTCGGCTGGCGCTGGCCACCGACTCCACCGACCGGCGCCTGTTGCGGCTGGAGTTCGCCGAGCGCCGGTTGAACGAGATCGAGCGGCTTTCCAGCCAGGGCCACGTTGAGCACCATGCCAGCCAGGTGACATCACTGCTGAAGGACTACACGGCGGACCTCAACCAGGTCACGAACACGACCCAGGCCCAGGGGCAGATCCCTCCGGCCATTCAACAGCAGATTGAAGCACTAACACCCAGAGCAGACGCCGTTATTCAGCCGATCGTCCAGAATGCGGCCGACGACAAGCAGGAAGTGAAAAACGCTGCGCAGAACGCCGCCGTGGTCACGCGGCAGGCGCAAACTGTCGCGCAGACGCTTCCATCTACCAGTACGCCAGCGCGGGCAGTCGTGCCAGTAGCGGCACAGGCGGCTCCTTCCAGCGCCTCGGCTCCGGCGACTGCAAGCCCTCATCCCTCTACGCCAGCGCCGACCGAAACTGTCGGCGAAACGGCAACGCCGACGCCCGCTACTGTAACGACCACGCCTGCACCGACCACAACCGGCACTGCGACGCCTCCTGCACAGCAACCGGCTGCGACGGTAGTTACGGCGTCCCCAACACCGACGCCAACCGCTGCGACCGCTCAGGCGGCAGCAACCCGTGATGTAGCCATCCTGACACCCGTAACGCCAACGCCTGCTGCAACTGCGACGGCCAGAGCCGCCACGGCGACTGTCGGCACGAATGATTCCAGCGGGCCAACTCCGACAGCCGCCACAGATCGGACCGTCACTGCATCGCCGGTCGCCGCCTCAACAGCGAGGCCTGCCGCCACTCAAACGCCGTCAACGGCAACGGCAACGCCCGCCCGTTCGGTGTCACCGTCGCCTCTGGCTACCCGTCCAGCGAGCGTTGAAGCCGGGCTGGTCGTAGTCGGTCGCAGTCCGGACGAGGTCCGCTACCAATGGACGGGGCCTGCAGACACCCTGGTAAATATCGTTGCGCCCCTGGGCACAAGCGTCGTCTACGCGACCTACCAGACCGGAAGCCAACCGGCGACAATCTGGTATCCGGGAACCCCGTCGCCGGTCATTTCCACAAATCAGCTAATAACCGTCAAGCTCAAGACTCTTGGCACACCCGGTGCCGGCCTTTCTGTAACTCCGTAGGCGGCAAGCACGCCTCGGCGACGCGGAGTGTGCGCGGGCCGAACGCACGGTGAACCGAAAGGCTGTGCGTACAGGCCCGGCTCTCTCTGACTCTCCGCCAAACGTTTGCTATCTACGGGCCCGGCGCACGGCATCTGGCTTCCTGCCACGCTGCAGCCCCCGGTAGTCCGGCGCCTGGATCTCCAGGATCATGCTCACCTTGTCGTCGTACATCCGCGAAACCCAGGACTGCGGCAGATCATCGAGCGAACACGACATCGTGATCACCGTTGCCAGCTTGGCGTTGTAACGGTAGTTCAGGATCTGGAACAGCTTCTCCTGCGCCCACGGCGTGGCACTGTGTACTCCGAGGTCATCCAGCACCAGCAACGGCGCCGTACGCACCTCGTCGATCGCATCGCGACGGCCGGATTCGTCCGCGTGCATGGCGTTGCGCAGGTGCTCAAGCAGGTCCGGCACGACCACGAAGTGCGCCTGCTGGCGCTGTTCGGTGACCTGGTGTGCGATCGCGGCAGCGAGATGCGTTTTACCGCTGCCAGTTTCGCCAAGCAGCACCAGCCAGCCTTCGGGATGCTCGGCAAAGTTGCGCGCGGTCATGTAGATGTTCTGCAGGTTGCGAGCAACCTTCTCGCTGATCTGCGGCGGCGCCGGTTTGTGGTTAAATGTCGCAAAAGTCATCCCGCGCAGCAGCGGCAGCATCAACGGATCGGGCATTCCACGCTGCCGGCCGGGACCGTCTTCAAGGACATGAATGCGGCTGACAGTTGGGTCGGTGATCCGCGTCCGAATGCGCTCGTCCAGCTCGTCCAGCGCCATCGAACAGGTAAATACCGTCGCAAGCTGGCTGTTGTAGCGATAGTTGAGCACCTGAAACAGCTTTTCCTCTGCCCATGGGGTGCTGAACTGGGCACCGAGCGCGTCGAGCACCAATAGCGGCGCCGTGCGGACCACTTCGAACAGCCGGTCGTACGGGATCTCGCTCGATGGTCCATACGCAGCGCGGAGATGGTCGAGCAGGTCGGGCACCACGGCGAAGAATACAGGCAGCCCCTGCTCGATGCACTGGTTCGAAATCGCGGCCGCAAGGTGGGTCTTGCCCGTGCCGCTTTCGCCGATGAACACCAGAAAGCCGTGCGGGTCGCCGGCGAACCGCTGAGCGTCGGCGACCGCGCGCGAAAAACGCTCCTGATGGGCGGGCTCCGGGCTGCGGCCTCGTGGCAGCAGGGTAGAAAACGTCTGCCGCACCAGCGAGCCCAGGTTGCTGAAGCGCTCGAGCCGCGACTGTCGCTCGTCGTCGTGCTCTGTGAGCACGCAGACGCAGGCGATCGCCCGCCCGAAGTCCGGATGTCCGAATTCGACAGAGCGGCGCACGAAGCCGATACCGGCGCACTGAGGACAATCGGGGTCGCCCGCGCCCCTGTCCGCTTCGGCCAGGCTCACGCTGCTATCAGCGGCGAACGAGCCGCCAGTACTTTCCGGCCAGGCTGCGCCGTCCGCTACCCTCAACAGATCTTCTAATCGCTTCAAGGTCCGGACCCTCGGTTCGCCAGCGTTCGAGAATACGCTCAATATACCGCCAGTTGCGCCGGTTCAGTGCAATCGCCTCACGAAAAGCCGTCTCAATCCACGGCCACGGGTATTCTGACTCCGCTGCGCGCAACTGCTCGGCCAGCAAAGGCGACACAACACCTATATTCTCCTCGTACAGCACGAAGATATTCGAAACCGGCGGCAGCGCACCGGAATCGGTTTCGCCGGCAGGCGGTAAAGTCACCCGTGCGCCAAGCCCGGCAAGCATCTCTGCGGCTCCGGGCACATGGACGGCGTAGAGTTTCAGTTCACGTCCATCCTGACGGCGCGCGGCACGCAGCAGAGTCCCCCGGCCCACTGCCGCGTCCAATCCGCGTTTCAAAGCGTCGCCCGCGTCGGTGCACAACTCGGCCAGCGCCTGCATCAGCGGCGCTTCGCCGCGAAGCTCAGACTCGGCCAGGTAGCGTTGGCCGCCACGCTTGCGCCCTAGCACGTAGAACAGGTAGATCGAAACAACCAGTTCCGCCGGATCGGTGATCGCCGGCAGCACGTCGCTAAAAAAAACGCTGGGAATCCCCGTCTGCCG
>JBBRGK010000069.1:0-10051 GCA_038240805.1 Dehalococcoidia bacterium
CACGTTGCGATCCACGCTTGGCCCCTACGAGGTAACGGCCGCAGAAGTGCCGCTGGCGCCGGAAATCAACCATGAGAACCTGTTCGGCGACTACGTGATCAACAGCTACAACGAGTGGAATAACTGGGAAGGGCCAGGACGGGACGCGCTCGCATCGCGGGATCTACCGAAACAGCGAGGCTGGCAGGGCGCCGAGCTGCAGTTCTTCGGCGAAACCCCGATCGGTGCCGCAATCATAGTCGAGTCGGACCTCTACGCGACCGCTGCCGGCGCTACCACTGCAATGGCAGGCACTGATTTCCCCGATCTGCTGGTGCTGGTGGCGCCGCCGTTGCAACTGGGCGATCAAATCATTGCCTACACCGGGCAATGGGTGGCGACAGGCCTGCGTCAGATCACCTGGCGGCATGGCAGGTTGCTGCTCACCGTCGCCTTCACGACCGTCCCAGGGGAGGAGACGTTCGACCCGCTGGTCACGCTCGCGCAGCGGGTCGAGGCGCACTACCAGGCGGCGCCTCTGATGGGCCAGTAGCCCGTAGGATGAGTTGCCAATTGTCCACCGCGGATGAGCAATCGTCGACGAGCTACCGATGAGCTGCAATTGAGTACCCTCCCCGAAGTCCGCGACGCAGCCGACGCGGCGGAACTGGTGCGCGAGCTGTTTCACAACCCGCCGCAGGCTGCGCTTGATCTCGCCGCGACGGGCGACGCTTCGGGCTTTGACGCCGCGCTGCGCTATCTGAGAGTGGCACTGAACGATCTGCCGCCCGGGCAGGCGGCGCTGCTGCGCGAGGGCATGGCGCTGTTGCTCCGCGAATCGGAGCTAACCGGATACCTGATCGTGTTGCTGGAGGACGGCGGCGCCACAGCGGGCGACGCAGCGGCGGCCGTCGTGAGTGAAGGGACGCTGCGCGGGCTTCCCGCAGTGGCGGGCGGCGACGGCGATCTGCATGCGCTGCTGCTCGGCCTCTGTGCCCGGCTCGGAGGGCGGGTTCCCGCTGCGGCTCTGGCGCGTGATGTGGCCGATCCGCGCTACCGCGCCCTGGCGCTGTTCATGCTTGCCTCGGCCGATCTCGGCGCTCTCTCAACGGTGTTGCCTGCTATCGGTACCACGCTCGCAGTGGACGACGACTACGCGATCGAGGCGCTGGGCCGGGCGCTGCACGAGGCGCTGCAGGCGCATGGAGCCGGTGCGGTGCTGGCGGCGATTCCGGCCGGAGATGCCGCGGTAGCGCCGGTGGTGCTGGCGGCAATGCAGGAGGCCCTGTCTCCGGCGCGTGTACTGCTGCTCAGTCCGGAGCAGCAGGAGCAGCGCCATGTCGCTCTGTTTCGACTGCTTGAGGAGCGCCCCGAGAACGATTACGCCCGCCTGAGCACGGACCCGATCGCCGCCGAAGCGTTCACCGAGCAGGTGCGCCAACGCCTGGGGGCCGGTCGGTGATCGAAGACAAAGCCACTGGCGCCCTTACCTCCGTGCCATCCGATCCGGTCATCGTCCAGGCTGCTCTGCAGCGGTACCTCGACGGACGCAAGGCCGGCCTGCAGGTGGCTGCCTGCGAGCGAATCTCGGGCGGGTTTGAGACCTTCATCTTTGGGATTCGTGTCGAATCCGCTGCAAACCCCGCTGTGCTGGTCGAAGGCTCGCTTGTGTCCGCAGCCGGTGTTCTCGAACCGCACGAAAGCAGCCTGCTGCCTGTGGGGGAGCGGCTGATTCTGCGGATCTATCGCGGACCTGGTGATGTCGAACGCTCGACCTGGGAAGCGGCGATCATCGGGCGGGTGCGCAAGGACGGCATTCCTGCGCCTGCGGTCTACCTGCACGAGCCGGATCCGGCGCCGCTCGGCGGTCCATTCCTGGTGCTCGAGTTCCTCGCCGGCGGACGGCTGGACGAGGTAGCATCGGCCGCCGGCAAGATCGCGGTGCTGCGCCTCATGCGTAACTTTGCGCGTGCACAGGCAGCGATCTACGCCGTCGACTGGCCGGAGGGAACAGAGCTGGCGCACGACATGGCGGCGAGTGACCTCGGACCGTTTGCCTGGGCTGCCGGCCGGGTGCAGGCCGCGCGCCGCGAGCTTGAGTCACGCGGGTTGACGCAGGTGCTACCGGTCGTGGACTGGCTGGAGGCAAACCAGGAGCTGGTTGCCGGCGCCCCGGAGGTGCTGATTCACGGCGACTACCATTTTCTCAACGTCTTTGCGGAGGGAACACGCATCACGGGCATCATCGACTGGGGCGCAGGCGGCTTTGCCAATAAGCACGATGACATCGGCTGGTCGAGCCTGCTGATCGCTACGGCGTCGGCCGTGGACCGCAAGGATGACAAGCGGATGGCACCATTCCGCACCGTTGGGCACCGTTTCTACCTCGCGTCAATCTGGGAGGCATGCCGGGTAGACGGGGACCAGCTTCGCTACGGCGAGGTGTATGCCGGGCTGCGCTGGCTGATGATTTTCCTGCCCAGCTATCTGCCAGACGCTGGCCCGCCCATACTGAACAGCGACGCGGTTGCGTTCACAACCCCGCTCTTCGTCAAGCGCGTCCGCCGGTTCATCGAGAAGCGCACAAAGTTGAAGCTTGAGATCAAATGAGGATAACGGAGGCGGACAGCAATGGCAGAACAGACTTTGAGCGAAGGTGACCCAGCTCCTGGGGTCAGCGTCGCCGGCACGGATGGCGCCGATGTCGCGCTCGCGGACCTCTGGCGGGAGAAGCCGCTGCTGCTCACTTTTCTGCGCCACTACGGCTGACCGTTCTGCCGAGAGCTGGCCGCGCAGTTGCGCGACGAAGTGGGTAGTCAGCAGCAGTTAGATAAGTTCAATGTAGCTGTCGTAACGATGGGCACGCCTGAAGAGGCGGCGGCCTTCTGCAGCAGGGCGGCGCTGCCATTCACCTGTCTCTCGGATCCATCTCGGGCGTCCTATCGCGCTTTCGGTCTGCGACGTGGCAGCCTCAACGAGGTGATCGGCCCGGCGGCGGCGCTTGCTGGCCTGCGAGCTGCAGCGAAAGGTCACTTCGTTGGTCGGCCAGTAAATGACGTCTACCAGCTTGGCGGCATCTTCCTGATCGGCACCGATGGCCGGATCCGTTACGCACGCTACCCGCGCCATTCGGGCGACAACCCGCCGGCGGGAGAGATCCGGCGGCTGACCGGCGCAGGATAGAAGAACGCCCGGGTAACCTTGCGGCCACCCGGGCGTCTGCGTCGTGGGCTATTCCGAGAACGTTCCGGCACCGATCAGAAACTGCTCGGCGTCACGACCCCGCTTGCACGGTGTCTGCACTGGCGTGGCTTCAAAGAGTGTTCCCGCTCTCCACCACCCTCGTGCGAGGGAATAACCTCGACAAGCGTTACTCTATAACAGCGTTCAGAGTCTGTCAACGATTTTCCCGGTGCTGCTTCGACCAATTTCTGAACTTCACATAAGGCTGGTTCTTCGGGTCGCAATCCGGCTTCGAACGCCCGGCCGGCGGACGTTGCAGCCAACAGCTTGCGCGTTTTCCGGCGCCGGAAGGCGAAGGCCAGCCGCGACCGCCAGTGCGCCGGCTCAGCCGTTTCTAAGAATGGCGTGATAGTTTCGTGGGTAGACTAAGGAAGGTTAGCCTGAAGGAGAAATGATGAACACGGGAACACTGATGTTACGTACAACCGTATTCGGGCTTGGCGCGATCGTCATGATGGCAGGCGCCGCGCTCGGCCCACGCACAGCCTCGTTTGCCCATGCGGCCGCGCCGGCCGGTGCAGGCTCAGTGCAGCGCACGGTCGCCGTCAGTGGAGCCGCCGAGGACTTTCTCGCTGCGGCAGCGCTCCGGAGCTTGGATCTGCCCGGCGGTTTGAGCGAGGTTGCAAACAGCTATCTGTCGCTCAACGACGCTGCCGCCCTCGGTGGTGGCGACGTAGCGCAGTCACTCTCTGACAATGGTTTCGTCGCTGGCTACGATCAGGGCTTCCGCTCCGACAACCTGTTGAGTATTCTCAGCGGCGCTCCGGCCGCAGCGGGCACGGTGATCACCCTGTTTAGCAGCTCATCGGGCGCCTCCAGCTGGAACTCCATCGAGGCACAGAGCGCCGTGCCGGTCGCAGAGCAGATCGCCACTGCATCAGGCGCTGCGGTCAGTATCGACAGCAGCATCGCGCTCACGCTTCCTGCCCTCGGCGACGAATCAAGCGGGGTCGAGCTGCAGGGGACGGGCACTATCTCCGGCCAGAGCGTCGCGATTTACGTCGATATCGCCTTCATCCGGCGTGGCCCCGCTCAGTACACCGTGCTCGCGGCGGGCCTGCAGAGCCAGCAACGGGCGCTCGTTTCTATGGCAACGGCGCTCGATAGTCGGGTTGCGGCGGCGCTGCCGCTGGTGGCAGCGGCCGGCGCGGGGACGGAGTGATGATTCCGGACGCGAGGAAACGTGCATGAAACTGAAGCCGGCCAGGGCGATGCTGCTTCGAACGGTGATGGTGACAGCAGGGGTGCTCGGCTTCAGCGTGTTCGCGGCAATCCAGCAGCAACCTGCGTTGCTGGCAGGGCCACAGCAAGGACAGGCTGGATTGAGCGTACATCTGGAGGCAGGCTGGAACCTCGTCGCACTGCCTCCGGGAACCACGCTGCCACAGCAGGTCAGCGCACTCTACACCCAGCCGGCCCGGCTGGATCGCTACGATCTCGTGCCGGTGGCCACCGGCGAGCCGTTCATGTCCGGCTGGGGCTACTGGCTGTATGCCGGCGCGGGCGCCGATCTGCCGCTTGCTGCGGGGCTGCCGTCCTTCAGCATCATTGTCCCGGGCGGGCAGTGGGTTCTCGTGGGCAATCCGAGCGGCAGCAGCACCGCGACGCTCACCGGCGCCGACTACGCCTATAGCTACGATCCCGTGAACGGGTTCATCCTCACGACCAGTCTCAAGCCCGGCCAGGCGGTATGGGCGTACAACAATGCCAGCCGCACCGTGCGTCTCAATACCGGTCCGCCGCAAACCGTGACGGTGCAGTAGAGGTTCGCGCCCGACTACTGTCCGCCCGGAAACTCGGCTCGCACTGCCGCATCCTTGTCGCGCACGCTTGCGGCCAGTTGCTCCTGGAACCGCTCCATTGCCGCGAGCAGGCGGGGATCGGTCGTGGCGAGAATGCGCACGGCGAGCAGGCCGGCGTTGCGCGCCGCGCCCACGGCGACGGTCGCAACGGGCACACCGGCGGGCATCTGCACAATCGACAGCAGCGAATCCAGGCCGTCGAGGTAGGCGAGCGGCACCGGCACGCCGATCACCGGCAGCGGCGTGACCGAGGCCAGCATGCCGGGCAGGTGCGCCGCGCCGCCGGCACCGGCGATGATCACCCTCAGTCCACGCTCTGCTGCCGTGCGGCCGTACTCAAGCATCGCGGCCGGCGTGCGGTGCGCAGACACCACCCGTACCTCGCAGGGCACGTCGAACTCGGCCAGCGCTTCGGCGGCGGCCCGCATCACTTTCAGGTCGGAGTCGCTGCCCATCACGACTCCTACCAGCGGAACGGCGAGGGGGTTTCGCCTCGGCTGCGTCATCGGCCTGCCTCCACGGGCGCCCGGTTCGCCAGGATCGCGGCAGCTTTCACCGCGCGTGCGCGTGTCTCAACCGGATCCTGACCGAGCGCGGTGACGTGCCCCACCTTGCGTCCTGGTCGTGGCGCTTTGCCGTAGAGGTGTACGCGTACGCCGGAGACAGCTAGAGCGGCGGGCAAGTTGCGGTGCAGATCGACCGTCTCGGGACCGGCAAGCACGTTCGCGGTGACGACGGCGGGCGCAACGAGGCCGGTGTCTCCCAGCGGCCAATCGAGCACGGCGCGCAGGTGGTTCTCGAACTGCGAGGTGACGCTGCCTTCGATCGTGTAGTGGCCCGAGTTATGCGGCCGGGTGGCGATCTCGTTGATCATCAGTTTGCCGGCAGAAAGGAACAGTTCGAGCGCCATAATGCCGCTGACATCGATCGCTGTCGCCACATCGAGCGCCAGCCGGTGCGCCTCGGCCGCCAGCGCTGCATCTACGGGCGCGGGCGCCAGGATTTCGTGGCAGATGCCGTCCCGCTGAACCGTTTCAACCACCGGGTAGACGGCGCACTCGCCGTCGGGACGCCGCGCCACAAGCATCGCCAGCTCCCGTTCGATCGACACCCGCTCCTCGACAAGCAGCTCGATGCCCGCATCAAGCAGCTCCGTCGCGAGTTTCATCGCCGAAGGGGCATCGGCAGGCATCCAGACTCCGCGGCCGTCGTAGCCGCCGCGCACCGCCTTAAGCACCACCGGCCAGCCGTGCGTGCCCCCGAAGCGGTCAACGTCGGCTGCCTCTCGCAGGAACGCGTAGGCGGGCGCAGGCAGACCGCGTGCCGAGAAAAGACGGCGCTGCCGGCCCTTATCCTGGGCGATGGCGAGCGTGGACGAGGAGGGCCGCAGGCAATGCCCCTCGCGTTCAAGCCGTTCGAGCACCTGGATGTCCACCAACTCGTGATCGAAGGTCAGCACTGAAGATGCGGCAGCAAGCCGGGCCAGAGGCGTATAGGCGGCTGGCGGCCCAATCAGTACATGCGGCGAAACCTGCGCCGCGCCGTCGCCTTCGCTCGCGGCGAGCAGCCGCACGGTGATATCAAGTGGAATCGCAGCTTCGATCAGCATCCGCGCAAGCTGGCCGGCGCCGACGACGCCGACCGTGTTACCCGGCTCCACCCGCAGTGCTGCTGGTAAGGTCGCCGACGTGCTCTTTCTCGCTCGACTCACTCCAACGTTCCAGCCCTTCGCATCCTTCTGGCTCCGTGCTATGACGATGCCTCCAGTAGGGGAGGCCGTTCACAAGGCATGGTACAGCCGTGGCGCCGGAGAGCGGGGGCCCGTGCGGCCCTGCCTGGTTGGCGTCCGTCTTTCGGTCAGCCTTCCTTCGCAGGAAGCAACTCGGCCAGAGCGTCGATACCCTTTGCCACCGGCAGCGCGGGCATGCCGATCTCTTCTCTCAGCACCCGTTCGTAGTCGGCTGTACTGTCGATCGGGATCTCCGTGGTCTCGACGGCGGTGGTCTTTGAATATGACCCGCCTCGAAGCTGGAAAATCGCATCCTCCGTGCAGCGGACCAGGACGATGCCGCCGACGACGAAGCTGTATCCGGGTGTGTGATGCCGTTGATACGCCTGCTCGGGAACCCCAGCGGCAGGGTGGTCCAGATCGAATCGAAACTGGTTCACCCAGTCGCCGTCTACCCAGCGCTCTCCGAGCCATTCGGTGTCCGTCTCGCCGGGGCGATAGCGCGCTGGCACGCCGGCATGGCTGAACTCGACCACGCCGTCATCAAGGGGTATCGGTACCACAGCGGGCGTGCCGCTGCCGACATCGGCCAGGTAGCGACGGCCCGCGATCTTCACCAGCACCGCCTGGTGGTCGCCGGGGAGCCGCACGCTGCCGAAGATGCGTGTCGCGTCATAGCCGAGCGCCGACAGCAGGCGCCAGAACATCTCGCCCAGCTCGAAGCAGACGCCGCCGCCACGCCGCTGCTCCCAGTTGCTGATCAATGCCTCCGCGTCGATCGGCGGCGTGGGAAGATCGCGGTGACTGTTGCGTCGCAGTATCGCGGTGATGTTCTCAAAGGGCACCGCCTTCTTATGTGCCCGGATGAGCGCGGCGAAGGCGTCGTAGCTCGGCGCCGTTCGCTCAACGCCGAGGACGGCGAGATAGCGGTCCAGAAGCTCAGGAGAAAGGGTTGCCGTCGGTGGTGGACTCGTCGTCATCGCAGGATGCCTTTCTGTAACGCCGATCGGTTCTGGTTAACGGCTACCGTCGAGTGGGGGCGACCTGGGCCGCCCATTCGTTCTTCTTCATATATGATACCGGGACGCTGCGCGGGGCGCAGAGATCCAGGCGATGCAATGGCCGAGCAACTCTTGCCGACATGGCCAACCAGGGCGCCCGCGGATGCCTGAGCAGGGTGATACTCAGGAACAGCAGCCAGCCTCACTGCCTGACGGCACGCTGCGTGAGGTCGCCGCCGTCTTTCTGCGGCTCGGCTGCACGGCGTTCGGCGGACCCGCTGCCCACGTTGCGATGATGCGCCAGGAGATGGTCGAGCGCCGCCGCTGGCTGCCCGACCAGGAGTTTCTCGATCTCTTTGGTGCCGCAAACCTCATTCCTGGCCCGAGCAGCACCGAACTCGCGATTCTCCTCGGCTACCGGCGGGCGGGCTGGCGGGCGCTCATCCTCGCGGGCGTCCTGTTCATCCTGCCGGCGATGCTGCTGGTCTACGCCTTTGCCTGGGCATATGTCCGTTACGGCACACTGCCCGCCGCCCAGCATCTGCTCTACGGCATCAAGCCGGTCATCATCGCGATCATCGCGCTGGCGCTCTGGGGACTGCGCCGGACCGCGCTAAAGGGGCCGGTTCACATCGTCGCTGCGGCGTTGGCCCTCGGGTTGCTCTTGCTCGGCATCAGTCCGCTGCCCCTGCTGTTCGGCGGCGGACTGATTCTTCTTGCCTGGTCGGGTGGCAGCCGGCTGCGGAACCGGACGCGCCCGTCGATGCAGAGCCTGCTGCCGCCCGCCGCGCTCTTGCTGAGCGCCAGACATACACTGACGCGGGTGCCCGGCACAGTGAGGCCATCGATGGCCGCCGTGACGGCCGGGGTTGCAATGGTCGCAGCGGGCACGGCGGCGGTCCGCTACAGTCCGCTCACTCTGTTCCTGACCTTTCTCAAGATCGGCAGCATCATCTACGGCAGCGGTTACGTCCTGCTCGCTTTCCTGCGGGACGACTTTGTGACGCGACTGCACTGGTTGACCAATCAACAGCTGATCGACGCGGTGGCCGTCGGGCAGTTCACGCCGGGACCCGTGTTCACGACGGCCACATTCATCGGCTATCTGACCGGTGGCTGGGGCGGCGGCCTGATCGCCACGCTCGGTATTTTCCTGCCCTCGTTCTTCTTCTGCGCGATCATCCTGCGACTTGTGCCGCTGACGAAGCGGTGGCCCGCAGTTCGGATCGCGCTCGACGGGATTAATGCGGCGGCGGTGGGACTGATGGCCGCGGTAACGCTGCAGTTGGGCAGGGCGGCGATCATCGACGTGCCCACTGCCTTGATCGCTGGCGTCGCGATCGTGCTGCTCGTCCGCTTCAAATGGAACTCGGCCTGGTTTGTGGTGGCAGGGGCATTGAGCGGGTTAGCCGTTAAGGCGGTAGCGTAAACGCACTCGATACCGTCCGATTGCATAGGCAAATGTACAGACAAAGCGTAGGCTTTATGCGTTAGCGGCAGGCTGTCACCCGCTAACCGAGCGTTCCAGAGAGGGATGCGCATGTATCTCCGAACCCTTCCGGCGGCGTTGCCGGCTCCTGCGCTGGATGTCCGAGCGCTGCGTAATTGCCTCGGTCTTTCGCGCGAACGGATGGGGCGCTTGTTCGGTGTCACGGGCAAGACGATCGAACGCTGGGAAGCCCGGCCGGGCCTGCCGACGGGCAACTCGGGGCACATTAGCCGGCTGATCGCCGTGCAGGAGATCGCCGCGCTCGGCACAGCTATCTACACACGTGAAGGCTTCATAGACTTCCTGCGGCTCCCTATGCCTGTATTCGGCGGCCTGCCGGCTTTGCAACTACTCGAACGCGGCGAGACCGAAACAGTGCTCGCGGCGCTCGGCTCAGACTACGAGGGCATCGGCTACTAAGTGGCAGATTCAAAACCTCGGTGCCTATCGGATACGGACATCGTGCTCTGATACCGTCAAGAAATGGTCGAGTTGGTGAACGTGATCGCGCAATACAGCAGCGAGGCGTTCCCATTTGGCTTCGGCACTGACGCGGCGCATGCGCAGATAGATGATCCCGGCGTGGGGAAGCTGCTCAATGATCGCAAGCTCACCGAAGTCGCGGTCGTTGGTCAGCAGAATCCGCCCATTCTTGTGCGCGATGGTAAGCACCTGGCGGTCGGGGATACCTGATGGATAGTCAATGGCGATGACTTTTACGTCGTGGCCACGGTTGCGCAGGAGAGGTAAGAGCCGGCGGTCGAAGTTCTGGTCAAACAGGAACCTCATGCAGCGGGGTGCGCGTGGC
>JBBRGK010000070.1:0-10023 GCA_038240805.1 Dehalococcoidia bacterium
CCGCCTGCTGCGGAGTCATCTCAACCGAAACAGGTGCGAGCAGTCCCTGTACCTCGATGCCGCGGCCCGCTCGCTGCGATGTGATGCGTTCGAAGAGCACGCGCTCGTGGGCCGCATGCTGGTCGATCAGGTACATCCCGGTCGGCCCCTCCGCGACGATGTAGGTCGCGCCCGTCTGGCCGACGACGCGTAGCAGCGGCAGACGCGGAGCGTCCAATTGACCGGGCATTCGGTCACCGCTGTCGTGTTCTTCCGGACGAAGTAGCGTTTGCCAGAGAGGGGGCTGCGACGGTTGCATCTCGCCGAGCACAACAGGACCGTCCGCGAGCGCGCCGATAACAGCGGACTCGGTCATGGCGTCCGGGCGCCAGTCAATTCCGCCCACGCGGCTGCCGGGGTCGAAACCGGATACGGGGGCAATGCCGATTAACGTCCGTCGTACGGAGCCCAGGATCGCACCAAAGACCGAGCGCTCGTCGCGGAAGCGAACCTCCGCTTTCGCCGGGTGAACGTTCACATCGACATCGGCTGCGGGGACGGTTATCTGCACGACGGCGATTGGGTGGCGCCCCGTCATCAGCAACGTCTCATAAGCCTGGCTGATCGCTATCGCCAGCCGACGCGGCTGGATCCAGCGCCGGTTCACAAACACAGTGATGCCTGCGCGTGTAGCACGGGTAAGGGAAGGCGGGCTAACCAATCCGTGCACGGCGATGCCAGAGTCGTGCTCGATGCCATCGCTGGCGATCTCCAGCATCGCTGCGGCTGTCTCTGTCCCGAGCACACGTGCCGCTGCGTCACGCAAGTCGCCGCTGCCCGTGGTCTGCAAGACCGCGCGGCTGTCGAGCGATACCGAGAAACGGATCTCCGGATACGAAATGGCGTAGGGAAGCACCACAGCCACGATCTGGGTGGCTTCGGCCGCAGTGGAGCGCAAGAATTTTAGACGTGCCGGCTGGCTCGCAAACAGGCTACGCACGGTGACAACGGTGCCCGAGGCTCCACCGTATGGCACCTGCTCGCTTAACTGGCCGGCGCGATACCGCACCGCGCTGCCGGACACCGCACTTCGGGGGCGAGAGGCGATCTGCACGTCTGCTGCAGCAATGATGCTCGGCAGCGCTTCTCCCCGGAATCCCAGGGTGGCGAGCGCCGACAGATCGGCCGCGGAGGCGAGTTTGCTGGTAGCGTGCCGCTGACAGGCGATCTCGAGCTCGTCCGAGTCAATTCCGCAGCCGTCGTCGGCGACACGGATCAGGTCCAGGCCGCCTCGCTCGATTTCGATCCGGATGCTCGTGGCGCCCGAATCGATCGCATTTTCGAGCAGCTCTTTGACGACCGAGGCCGGCCGCTCCACGACTTCGCCGGCGGCGATACGAGCGGCCACTTTCGGCGGGAGTACCTTAATCGGCATCTGCGCGTACGCTCCTTGACCAGCGTAGCACAGGTGTTCGTGATGCGAGATCGACAGCCCGCGCCCGTTCAGCTGGCGGCTGAACGGGCGCGCTCGCGCAGCTCGTAGAGGGTTCTGATTGCAGCGAGCGGGCTGAGCGAATCGACATCCAGGTCAGCGATCTCAGCAATGAGCGGCGCCGGCGTGGCGAGGAGGCGGAGTTGCAGACCATCGCGAACGTCGCCAACGCGCTTGCCATTGCGATCGCTGCCAGCAACGTTGGCTTCCAACTGCGCCAGGATCTCCTGGGCCCGATGCACCACTGCCCGAGGGATGCCCGCAAGTTGCGCCACATGAATGCCGTAGCTCTTGTCGGCGCCGCCCGGAACGATCGTGCGCAAGAACATGATCTCGCCGTTCTCTTCACCCACGGCAACGGTGTAGTTGCAGACACGAGGCAACGTCAGAGCAAGCTGGGTAAGCTCGTGATAGTGGGTGGCAAACAGGGTCCTGGCGGCGGAGCTCTCGCGGTTGTGCAGGTATTCAACGACGGCGCGGGCGATCGAGAGGCCGTCATACGTGCTTGTGCCGCGGCCAACCTCATCCAGCACGATCAACGAGCGCGGTGTGCAGTGGTTCAAAATCTGGGCCGTCTCCACCATCTCGACCATGAAGGTAGAGTTGCCTGCCGCCAGGTCGTCCTGGGCGCCGACGCGGGTGAAGATCCGGTCCACAATGCCGATTCTGGCCGAGCGCGCCGGCACGAAACTCCCGATCTGCGCCATCAACACGATCAACGCGACCTGCCGCAGGTACGTGGATTTCCCCGCCATGTTTGGCCCGGTAAGGATAATGATCTGGTCTTCCTGGTTGCTCAGCCGCGCATCGTTTGGCACGTATGCCCCGGCCTCGAGCATGCGCTCGACGACGGGGTGGCGGCCCTCCAGCACCTCCAGGATACCGGTCTCATCCACGGTTGGCCGGCAGTAGCCGGACAGTGCCGCTACCTCGGCCAGTGCGGCTGCAACGTCCACTTCTGCCATTGCCGTCGCTGCTTCGCGAATCTGCCCGCCGCGACCTGCCAATTGAGCGCAGAGGGAGCGGAAGAGGTCGCCTTCGAGGACTTGCATCCTCTCCTGTGCGTCGAGCACCTGGCTTTCATAGTCCTTCAGTTCAGGTGTTATGTAACGTTCTGCGCCGACGAGTGTCTGCCGTCGCTGATAGTCGGATGGGATCGCGCCGGACTGCGCGTTGGTTACCTCGATGAAGTAGCCGAAGACCCGGTTGAAGCCTACTTTCAGCCCTTTGATTCCTGTTCGCCCCCGCTCCTTTTGCTCAAGGTCAGCAAGAAACTGCCGGGCATTCGTGGTGATACTGCGCAGGCGGTCCAGGTCCGGAGAGAAGCCCGGCCTGATCACACTGCCCGACTCGATCGTCCCGGGCTCGTCGGCAAGCGCGGCCGCGATCAAATTGGCCGGCTCTGTGACGCTTCGTACCGCCGGCACCCACGGGTTCACGCCGTCTTCATCAAACAGGGTACGTGCTGCCTCTATCTGCTCCAGCCCTCGCCGCAGAGAGTGGACATCACGCGGCGCCGCACCGCCTGCGCCGCAGCGTGTGACCAGCCGCTCGACATCGCCGACCCGCGAGAGGATCGCCAGCAGACGCCCCCTGAGCGGTCCACGGGCGTGAAACCACTCAACTGCATCGAGGCGGCCATTGATCTCGCCTGCGTGCAGGAGAGGGCGGCCCAGCCGTTGACGAAGCAGCCGCGCACCCATCGGCGTAGCTGTGCGGTCGATCGTCGCCAGCAGCGAGCCTTCGCGGCCCCCGCCTCTCCCCGCCTCGAATAGCTCAAGGTTGCGCTGCGTTTGTGGATCGAGCGTCATCCATGCAGCGCCATCGCTGGTTGAAAGTTGCGATACCTGGGAGAGCACTCCCGGCTGGTTCTCCGAGAGATAGCGCAGGATCGCCGCCGCAGCGCAGATCGCCAGCGGTTGATTTGCGCAGCCGTAGCCCTCAAGCGATCGGGCGCGGAAATGCCGGAGCAGATCTTCGGAGGCCAACTCGTCGTCGAGCGCCTCTTCACCGAGTTGCGAGGTCGATGCGGTTTTCAGAGATGGAAGCGGCGGCACGGCGCCAACGAGCAACAGTTCTCGCGGTTCGAGACGGTACAACTCGTCCGGCAGGTCCGTCGCCGCTATCTGTGCCGTGACGAATTGACCTGTGCTCACGTCGATGTAGGCGAGACCTGCATTTTCGCCGTCGCAGACTGCGGCCGCCAGGAAGTTGTTGCTGCGGCCATCGAGCAACCGATCGTCCAGCACTGTGCCAGGGGTGACCACGCGAGTCACCTCGCGCGGCACGAGTCCTTTCACTGTGGCCGGGTCGGCCATCTGCTCGCAGACGGCGACCTTGTAACCCTTGCCGATCAGCTTTGTGAGGTAGCCATCCACGGCGTGATGCGGAATGCCTGCGAGAGGCACCCGCAGGTTTTTGCCGAGAACTTTGGTTGTCAGTGTGATCTCGAGTTCGCGGGCACAGATCCGTGCGTCCTCCTGAAACGTCTCGTAGAAATCTCCGAGGCGGAACAGGACGATCGCATGTGGATACCGACGCTTGATCGCCTGATACTGGTCCCAGAGCGGAGTTGGCACGGTGTTCCCTGTGGCGCAACGCTCGTTGATCGAGCGGTCCGGCGTATCGTAGCAGACCGCGATCGACCAGCCCGTTCCTCAAGGGAACCGTTCTTCATCCGCGGACTACGAAGTTAATCGCCGCTACCGCCAGAGAGCAGTCACTGCTCTGGATGGTGCCGGTGCGCTAGCGCGACCGTCAGTGGCATAACGGGTTAGTGCGCCGCCACGCTGGTAGCGGCTCCTGCGGCGGCCGCGATCGGGATCAACCCGCCGGCCGGAACCAACGGCTGCGAACGGCCCGGGAACGCATCCACGATGCGGATTGCGTCGGGATTCAGTTCTTTGCAGGCGTTGCATTTAATGCAGAGCAACTGGTCGACAAAGTAATGCCCGTCTCGCTGCTTGATCGCGTTCGTGGGGCAGATCGCCGCGCCCTCGGCGACGGTTGTGTCGTGCTCGGGCACTACTTCATACCTGATTAGCCCGTGGCACACCTGCGCAGGACAGCGCCGCTCGCGGATGTGCGTTTCAAGCTCTGCGGCGAAGTGGCGCATGAGGCCCGCCACCGCCGCCGGTGCGCCCTGCCCATGAAAGCAGTTCGACCACGGCAGCACGCTGACCACCATCTTCATCAGCTCGATGTCGGCCATTCTCCCGCCGCCATCCTGAATGCGCCGCAGGATCTCGGTGATGCGTTGCGTACCACCATGGCAGGTCGTGCATCGCCCACATGACTCGTCTTCCGCAAACCAGGTGAAATACTGCGCCATGTCAACGATGCAAGTCGTGTCGTCAAAGAAAATAAGGCCGCCGCCGCCCATCATAACGCCGTAGTCTCGGAACGGTTCCGGCTCCAGTCCGACGCTGACCCCCTGGGCGGGCATGATACCGCCAAGCGGACCACCCGGCTGAATCGCCTTCAGCGTGCGGCCCTCCGGCATACCGCCAAAGTTCTCCATCAGCAACGCCTGCATCGACGTACCGAACGGTACCTCCACGCAGCCGACCCGCTTGATATCGCCGGTGAACGTGAACATCTTCGTGCCGGGGTTCTTCTCTGTGCCCTGTTCACGGAACCACGGTACCCCGTTACGCAGAATGATCGGGGCGTTGGCCAGTGTCTCGACGTTGTTAACGTTGGTTGGCAGGCCCCACAGCCCCGCGTTGGCGGGAAACGGCGGCTTAATTCGCGGCATGCCACGGGAATCCTGGATCGATGAGATCAGCCCGGTCTCTTCGCCACAGACGTAGCTGCCGGCGCCGCGTACGACACGGATCTCAAAATTTGTCCCGCTGCCGAAAATGTTATCGCCAAGCAAGCCAACCGCCGTCGCCTGCTCGACCGCCCGCTTGATTCGTTTGAAGGCGAGCGGGTATTCCTCGCGGATGTAGATATACCCGATCTCGGCGCCAGCGGCATGGCCGGCGATCGCCATACCCTCCAGAGTCAGGTGCGGATCGCCTTCCATGAGCTCCCGGTTCACGAACGCCCCCGGGTCGCCTTCGTCTGCATTACAGACGATGTACTTCGGCGTCTTGCGGGCGACCTTGAGGAACTCCCACTTTCTGCCGGCCGGGAACGCCGCGCCGCCCCGTCCCCACAGACCAGAATCAAGCACGTACTTGATCAGGTCATCCTGGCCCATGCGCAGCGCCCGCGCGAGCCCCAGATAGGCTCCGTTGGCAACTGCGTGATCGGTGTTATCGGGATCGATCACACCGCAGAGCGCCATCAGCTGGCGCACCTGATAGCGGGAGAAGATGTGCTGTTCGATCGGCGGCACACCGGCAAGGCTGCCACGCAACGTGCCAAGAGCGAACTCCGCACCGGTCTCGTTGCGAGCGACCACAGTTTCGAGAAAAGCTTCCACACGATCCGCAGAAATAGGTCCGTAAAGCACTCGGACGCCGTCCGGCCGCGTCACCGTTATCGCCGGCTCAGCGAAGCAGAAGCCGTAGCAACTGGTGATCCCTACATCGCAGTCGAGTCCACGGTCGCGAACGCTCGATCTGATCGCTGCCAGCGTGCGCTCGGCGCCATACGCGATGCTGCAGGTCGCAATACCAACGCTGAGCAACGTGCGCTCTGGGCGGTCAGTAGCCGTCCAGACCACGTCGGCAGCCTGCTTCAGTTCCTCATAGGTGGTCATATTTGCTCTTTCGCTACTGGATCGACGGACCGGCCGGCCGGCTGAACGATTTTAAAGGTCTGTCTGCCCGGACTTCAGACGGCGGGCCATCTCGATCGCGTCGCTGACGCGAAGAGGACCGCGTACCTCACCGTTCAACCAGATCTGCGGCGCTGATTCGCAGGTGCCGTTGCACTGGCCAAGATGAAGCCCAACCGCGCGATCCGCAGTTTCGCCCTCCATCGGGATGCCGAGCACGGTCTGGAACGCAAGCCGCACGTTGTCGCCGTCTTTGAGCCGGCACGCCGGACCGCTGCACCAGGCGACCATTGTCCGTGGCGGCGGCGTTGTGCGGAACTCGGAGTAGAAGCTTAGCGCCCCGAAAACAGCTGCAGCGTTCATGCCCAGCTTCTTCCCGACCTCATTGATCGCATCGGCGGGGATGTAGCCGAACTCATGCTGGATGGCGTGCAGAGCGGCCAGCAGGTCGCCGCGATCAGGCTGAAACGGCTGCAACAGTTCCCGGTAGCGGAGCAACACCTTGTAGTCGGGCATGCATTTCTCCGGGCATAGCGCTTCACGAGCGGGATTGTTCCGGGTGTCACTAATATACGATTGCCTCGCTCAGACGAGCAAGGCAAACCGCACGGCGGAGATTCCCTGCTCGTCATTCGCCTGTCGCAGACTCGGTAGCAGCCGACATCTCGCGTGCGCCTCGTCTGACACCGGTCAGCGAGATGTTGATCACAGACAGAAAGATGAGGCCAAGAACGGTCACGGGCACGATGACGACGGCGTGAGCCACAAGAGCGTAGGCGGCCGCCTTCCCTTCTGAGACGCCAGCGAAGACGATCACCTGCTGGGCGAAGTATTCGAACGGTCCGATGCCGCCCTGCGATGACGGCGCCGTCAGCGCGAGGTTGCCGGCTGCCATCGCCATCATGTACCAGCCAATGTTGAGATCGAGGTTAAACCCGCATCCAACCAGCCAGAATGTTACCGCTTCCATGAACCACGCCAGCGGCGACGAGATGAGGATGATAGCGAGCGCCTGCGGGTCCCGCAACGCCACCATACCGCTCAGAAGTGATGTCACCAGCTGTCGTCCGATCGGCTGGAACCGGTCCGGCAAGAGGGCCACAAGGCGATGCAAGAATCGCTCGCTCTGCCGCGGCCAGCGCAGAATAGCCCCAAATATGACCAGAGCGGCGACAAATACGACGATTGAAACCGCTGCCAGGCCGCGCAGGGTATTGTTCGCCCCCAGCAGGAGCACCGTGCCAAGCATGAAGATGAGCAGCGTGAGACCGTCAAACAGCCGCTCGACCAGCACGGATCCCAACGCCGACACTTTACTGATGCCGAACTTTTCGCCCATGACATAGGCGCGAACGAGCTCACCAGCACGGGCAGGCAGAAGGTTATTCGCCATGAAGGCGACGCAGAGGATCGGGTAAAGACGGGTCGCCGAGATGTCTTTGAGGTCTTTGACCAGGTATCGGTAGCGCAGCGATCTGATCCAGAGCGATGCCAGATATAGCAGTGTTGCCGGGATCAGCCAGACATAGTTCGCGCCTCGCAGCGCATCAATGATTTTATCCGGATGCGCAGTGCGCAGCAGCAGTGCCACAAAGACCAGGCTGATCGCAAGTCCCAGCCAGAACTGCTTGCTCCGAAGCAACAGGACCTCCGCGAATGGACGAGCCAGAGAGCCAACCCGACGGCACGACTGGCGAGGATCTCAACTCCTCTGCGGCCGGCGCCTCGATCAACCTGTTGGCAGGAACTACGGCTGCGGCAGGTCGATCAGAGGAAGCTTGATGAGCTGGCTCGACATACTATCGCTCAGGATCAGCTTGCCATCCGAAGTCAGCGCGATCCCCAGCGGCCGCTTCAGCTTATCAGTCATCCCCGGCAACGCGTCGAGCGACCACACAACCCTGCCCTGCGTGTCATATTCCACGAGGCGGTCCGCAGATGGGTACGTCGTCAGGATGGAACCGTCGAGCAATACGGCCAGATACGGTTTGTTCTCCGCATCTCGTCCACCTGCGGCATTGGCCCACTCGCTGACGTGCAACTGGCCTTTGAAGGCGAGGGACGTATCGAACCACTGGATGCGGTTGTTCCAGGTGTCAGCCACGTAGATGTCGCCATTCGGAGCGGCGGTGATTCCCACTGGTTCATCGAACTGACCGGGGCCGGCTCCGCGGCTTCCAATTGTGCCCAGCGGCACGCCGTTCGGGTCGAACTTAATAATACGGGCGTTGCCCGTATCGGTGATCCAGACGTTGCCA
This sequence comes from Dehalococcoidia bacterium, assembly GCA_038240805.1. Taxonomy (GTDB): domain Bacteria; phylum Chloroflexota; class Dehalococcoidia; order CAUJGQ01; family CAUJGQ01; genus JBBRGK01. The sequence goes on from JBBRGK010000070.1 coordinate 8,459, forward strand.
TCCCTATCCACGGCAATACTTCGCGGTCCATACAGGTCCAGCGGTGACAGTGCGCCAGCCGTACCTGCGGGGCGCCCCCAGGTTGCGACCTGCTTCAGATCGCGGTCGAGCCTGACAATACGGTGGTTCCATGTATCCGCGACAAAGATGCTGCCATCAGGAGCAACCGCCAGATCCCAGGGCTGATTGAACCGGTTGGTCGCGGCGCCGCCTGTCTGGGTGAGAAAGTTACCTGCGGCGTCAAACTTTTCCACCCGATTATTGAGCGTATCGGCGACATAGATATTGCCGCTCGCGTCGACCGCCACGCCCGACGGATGTCGCAGCTGACCGTCTCCAAGCCCAGGCGCACCAAAGGTAAGCGTCGAGCCGCTGACCCTGGCGACCGGCGCAACGCCGGCTGCTCCAGAAGTTGAGCTGTTGGTCAGTCCCATGCCGGGCACCCAGTCAGCAGGAAAGAAGGCAACTGAGTCCACGCTGCCGAGCGCTATTTTGCCGTGATCGCCAGCGGGGGCACCGGGAGGCGCGGGAACCCCGGACGATACCTGCGCCGGGCTTACGTCTGAAGGCGGCACCGAGAATCCATCGCGGTTGGTGATGTAGCGCCACCACCTGTCGAAAATCGAGCCATTCCGCGCCCGACTCAGGAACGACGATACACTCGTCTGCTTGTAGTTCTCCGGGAACCACCAGCGATGGTGAAACCGCTCGCCGGGACCGTAAAGCCCGGGGAACTGGCTCGCAACAGCCTGATCGGCTGCGTTCAATAGCAGGACTGAGCCGGGGTTAAGGTTCGCGGCGTTAGTGGGGTTGCTGCCGTAAATCGACAGGTCCGGATAGCTTGTATTCGGGTAATCACGCAGGTACCACGCCCACGGCCATGTAAAGGAATCATTGGAATCAACTGTGATCTTGAGCTGGTGTCCCTCCCCCGATTCCAATGCCAGCTGGTCAATTTTTTTCGCAAGCTTCGGCACATCGGGGGACGTCTGCGTGTAGATCAGCATCTCGTCCGGCGTGTCCGGGTGAACCCAGTTCATGCGCCAGTCGTTGCGCAACGTCAGCATGCCGAACAGACCGAGCATAGCAGCCGCACCGACCATACCGGCAACCATCAGGCGCCGGTGCGAGCCGCTTGGCGGACCGAGCACCGTTCTCGCTCGGACGCGTTGAGCCAGCCAGGCGCTGCCCGCCAGCAACACTGCAATCGCCGCCATGACAGAGCCGGCGCGCACCGCGTTCGCGTCAACCTTCGAGGCGAGCACTGCGGCCACCGCAGCGCCGACCATGGCGCATCCACCGAGCACGGACGCCGTCAGGTACCGGATACGAACTGGCAACCGGGCCACCTGTCCGAATATGTCGTTGACCGCCATTCCGGCGAGCAAGGCGAGCGGAAGCGCCAGATGCTCGGTCAGCCATGGCATTTTTTCTCCGGCAACGGAAAGCGCGAAGAAAATCGAGGCGAAGTAGAAAACGAAGAACTGTCTGGTTCGGTCGCCGCGCATAGAAACGACTGCACAGGCGACCGCCGCCACGACCACGGGGATACTGGCTTTGTTTCC
>JBBRGK010000071.1:0-9955 GCA_038240805.1 Dehalococcoidia bacterium
CGCGTCGTCGCGGTGCACGGTTCGCGCGGTCAAAATGGGCCGGGGAAAATCGGGAAGAAGACCTGCAGATAACCGCTGAGCACCGGGCAGCTGATGGGCTGATCGTCCGGTTGTCGTCCCGCCTGAATGTCGATGATGCACGCCGGCTCGGCTACTGGCCGGGCCAGGAGAGCCGCCCGGACTTCGTGCGCGCCTGGAAACAGGACGAAACAGATGAGGCGCTTGAGCGGCCCTGGAACTACCGCTGGGACCGACTGCCGAAGCGGAGCGCCGGTCCGGGATTCACGAAAGATGACTATCGCGCCTCAGCGGCCCGTGCCCGCGAGGTAGCGCGGGTAACGCTCGGTGAGTCGCTCTGGCGTGACCTCGAGCACAACGGCTTCCTCGATTTAGCGTCCAAACGGTTTCCCGGAGTGACCTATCGGTTGCGCGTTGGTCAGCGCATCGAGGTGTTCTGCGACCAGGGAGTTGAGTCGCCCTGGTACTATGACTTCCTCTGCATCAACCCCGCCTATCCGTTGCCCGAATATGAGTTCTTTGCCCAGCTTTATCTCTATGTGCGAGACGACGAAGACGAAGTCGTCCGCGTCGCGGCGCCACAACCGTGGGACCAGGCCCTGGGCAGAACCTTCTAAACGTCGGTCGTCGCAGCAGTTTTCTTGCCGCACCTTATGCTTCGCCCCGGCCGCTATCCGGCGATTGCGGGCATCACCTCTTCAGCGATCAGCCTCACTACCTCATCGTTCGCCTGGTCGTGATGCTGGAGCATCACCCGCTCAACCCCTGCGTCCTTCAGTGCAAACAGCTGTTCGACGACTTCTGCCGGCGAACCGGCTAGCCACCCGAGTGAACGCAGTGTCTCCGGCAGTGAGCCCGTCGGTGTAGCAGCCAGGCGCGGGATCATCCGCTGCAGGCCCTCCGCATGACGACGCAGGCCCGCGTCGTCGCGACCGACTACGAAAGCGCACATCATCGAGCGGCTGATCGTCGCGGGGTCGCGGTCAACTTCGTGGCAGTGGCGCAGCAGTACCTCCGTTTTGGCGCGGTAGGCGGCGGGCAGCATATTGATTGCGTTCCATTCGTCAGCATGCTTCGCCACAATACGCAGCGTTCGCTTCTCCCCGCCGCCACCGACAAGCAGCGGCGGGTGCGGGCGCTGTGCCGGCACTGGGTGACTGACAGCGTTCTTGAGCGAGGTGTGACGGCCATCGTAGGAGACGCTATCTCCGGTCCAGAGCCGTTTGATCACCTCGATCCCGTCTTCGAGGTCGTCCATGCGCCGTTTGATCGGAGGGAAGGGAATGCCAAATGCTTCATGTTCAGCTACATTCCAGCCGGCGCCGACGCCAAGCACGAGCCGACCGCCGGAGAGCTGATCGACTGCTGCTGCCATTCGCGCGAGCAACGAAGGGTGACGAAAGGTCATCGAGCAAACAAGCGGGCCAAATCGCAGACGGCTGGTCCGAGAGGCGAGGTCGGTGAGCGACACCCACGTCTCCAGCGCCTCACGCTCAGTCTGTCCCATCAGCGAAAAGAAGTGATCGGAGCGCCACAGCGACTCGAAGCCGAGATCTTCGACCATCGTGGCAATATGCCGCCAGCGCTCCCAGGTTAGCCCTTCCTGCCCTTCGATCATGATGCCCAGTTGCATGCTCGCTACACCTCTCTGGCATTTCTGGAGCGTCCCGGCCGGTGCGGCCGTGCTGGAGTTATTGTACCTGTGTGCAGCCGAACCAACCGAAAGGCGCTGGTATACTGGCGCAGACGGCGATGATCCGCTTGCAAAGCGCCGCCGTACTACTAAATGTCGTGGTATTGCTTTCGTTGCTACGCACAGACGAAGACCTGCTGACCGCGCTCGCTGAACAGGATGCGAGCGCGCTTGAGGAGTTGTACGACCGCTACGGTCGTCTTGCATTCTCGCTCGCAGTACGAATCATTGGCAGTCCGGAGACAGCCGAGGAGATCGTTCAGGAGGCTTTCCTATCGATCTGGAGGGGTGCGACAACATACCAGACCGGCAGAGGCGCCGTGCGTACCTGGCTGATGAGCATCACTCATCACAGGGCGATCGACGCCGTGCGGCGCCGTGCCTCGCGGGTGCAGACCGCCCCGATCGATGACCGGATGCAGTTTGTGGGAGATCAGGACGTGTGGCTGGATGTGAGCAGAACACTGACACGGGAAGAGGTTCGGTCCGCCCTGACCGTGCTCCCGGACGAGCAGCGAGAGAGCATCGAGCTTGCCTATCTGGGCGGACTGAGCTATCCCGAGATCGCTGCCAGGTTGGACCTGCCGCTGGGTACCGTGAAGAGCCGGCTCCGACTGGGGCTGCAGAAGCTGCGGGGTCTGCTGGAGAATCCGAATCTTCACGCTGATGTCGGTTCCTGACGGGGTGCGAGGACAGGTTGATAGTAATGAATTGTCGTGACGTAGAGGAGCTTTCGGGAGCATTTGCGCTCGGGGCTGTCCCGGCCGAGGAGTCAGCGCAGGTCGTAGAACACCTGGTGACCTGCACGGATGCACACCGGCTCGTGAGCGAGCTGATTGAGGTGGCAGGGATTCTCTCCCTCAGCGTGGACGAGGTGGCTCCGCCCGCGCGGCTGCGCAGTAACCTGATGGCAGCAGCACTCGCCGGTGACTCCGTCGACGTTGTTGCTCAGCGAGGGCCGATCCTGATGCGGCCGCATCGGCGCTGGCTCTCACCCGCGCTGCTCGCAGCAGCTGCAATGTTTGTGGCAGCGATCGGCATGGGCGCCTGGAACGTTAACCTGAACCATCGGCTGAACCAGAGGTCCCCCTCAGCCGACGACAAGGCTGTTCTGGCCGCGCTGGCTTCTGGCGCCCACGTGGTGCAACTAGTCAGCTCCACCGGCATACAGGGGCAACTGATTGAGCCACAGGACGGCAGTGCTGCCTACCTGGTGGGGACGATGCCAGCCCCACCGCCCGGCAAGGCCTACCAGGCGTGGCTTATGCGCGATGGCATCCCGGTGAGCGCCGGCGTGTTCAAGCCGTCCGGCTTTACGGTCCAACCGCTTCAGGGAAGCCTGAACGGCGTGCAGCTGGTTTCTTTTACACTTGAGCCAGAGCAGGGTAGCAAGAAACCGACGCTGCCGGTTGTGGCGCAGGCGCCCGTGAGCTGAAAGCGCTCCTCGCTCTGCTGAACTATCCAAAGCAAAACGAGGCGGCACCGTCAGGTACCGCCTCGTCTTTTACTCTGAACAACTCCCGGTTACAGCGCGGGACGAGTGATTGCGCCCTCTGAGGCGGAGGATACGAGCGACGCGTATTTCGCAAATACGCCGGTGGTGTAGCGGGGGGCGGGCGGCTGCCATGTCGCAAGGCGCCGCCGTATCTCCTCGTCTGATATCTCTATCTGCAGTGTGCGCTTCTCGATGTCGAAAACGATGATGTCACCTTCTCGGACAGCGGCGATCGGGCCGCCGTGCGCGGCCTCAGGGGCAACGTGGCCAGCCATCAGGCCGTGTGTGGCGCCGCTGAAACGTCCATCGGTGAGCAGGGCGACGCTTTCGCCCAACATCGCGCCGACGATGGCGCCGGTAACGCCCAGCATCTCTCGCATCCCTGGCCCGCCCTTTGGCCCTTCGTAACGGATGACCACCACATCACCGGCCTTGATGCCGCCGTGGGTGACGGCGGTCATCGCATCCTCCTCGCACTCATAGACGCGAGCGGGACCACGATGCATCATCCGTTCGTGGCCGGCGACCTTGACCACGCAGCCTTCCGGCGCCAGGTTGCCTCTGAGGATCACCAGTCCGCCGGTCGCTTTGATCGGCCGGTCCAACGGCAGGACCACGTCCTGGCCAGGGGTTTCGACCGCCAGGCTCGCTTCCTCCGCGAAGGTCCGGCCGCTCGGTGTGATTTGCCCTCCGTTAGCCAGCCCGGCTGCGACGAGCCGTTTGGCGACAAGCGGTACACCGCCGGCACGATCCAGGTCGGCGGCGGTATATCGCCCGCCCGGCTTCAGGTCCGCCCAGAGAGGCGTCCGCGTGCTGACACGATCGAAATCATCAATGGTTAGCGGCACATTTGCTTCGCGTGCCATCGCGAGCAGATGCAGCACAGCGTTCGTGGAGCCGCCGGTAGCAGCGACCCCGGCAATGGCATTTTCGAATGCTTCTCGATTCAGAATTGCACTCGGCTTCACGCCCCGACGGAGCAGATCCATGATCAACTCGCCGGCGCGGCGGCCGACGTCGTCCTTGCGTGGGTCCACCGCCGGCACGCTGGCCGTGCCCATCGGCGAAAGTCCGATGAATTCGAGCGCAAGCGCCATCGTGTTGGCGTTGAACTGCCCGCCGCAGGCGCCGGCGCCGGGGCAGGCGTGGTCTTCCAGATCCTTCAGCTCGGCGTCGGTCATGACCCCTGCGGCATTCGCGCCCACGCCTTCGAACACATCCATAATGGTCACGTCGCGGCCCTGGAAGCGCCCGGGCAGGATCGAGCCGCCGTAGAGCACGAAGCTCGGCACGTCGAGGCGAATGATCCCCATCGCGGCGCCCGGCATCGTCTTGTCGCAGGCAGCAAGGGCGATCACCGCGTCGAACATGTGGCCGCGTCCGACCAGCTCGATCGAATCGGCCACGACCTCACGGCTGACTAGCGAGGCCTTCATGCCCTCGGTGCCCATCGTGATGCCATCGCTGATCGCGATCGTGTTGAATTCCATCGGCGTACCGCCGGCTTTGCGGACGCCCTCTTTGACCATTGCCGCCAGCCGGCGCAGGTTGAAGTTACACGGCATCGTCTCGATCCAGGTGTTCGCGATGCCGATAATCGGCTTTTCGAGGTCTTCGTCAGTGAGTCCGATCGCCTTAAGCATCGATCGCGCCGGTGCCCTGTCTCTGCCTTCGAGCAGCACGCGGCTCTTATGTTTGATGTCGAACGACGGTTCGGTACCCTGATGGTTGGTCATGAGTGGCCTCCTGTGCCCGTATGCTACTCAACCAGGTGGGCACGGTAAACGGGGACGCGGTCCGCCGGACATGGAAAACAGCCCGTCCATGAGGAGCGGGCTGTCCCATGATCGCTATCAGCCGTCCTTACGGGAGGCTGGCGCCGATCTTGTTCATGGTGGTGTTGCAGACGGGGCACTTCCCCTGCACAGCGGGCTTGCCGTTCTTCATCGTGATCTGCTTTGGCAGCGTCATTTCACGCTTTTCCCGGCATTTGACACAGTATGCTTCCAAGGTTTCCTCCCTGCAGCGACGTTTTTTCTTGCGGAGCCGGCGGACGCCGTTCGCGTCCGCCTCTTCATGCTGAAGGTACTGCCATCAGGTGAGCGATGGCTATACCCATCTCGTTTGTGCAGACCGCTCGGCGTACGGTGCGAACACCTTCTGCGGCTGCCAGTGCGATTCGGAGGCATCATACCGCAATATCGCCAGAAAGACGCCGTTCTCACCGTACGCGCGGCATAATTCGTGCCCGTGTGGCTCTGTTCCCAGGGTTTTGCCCTGGCTAATGTCCCGGGCGTGAGCTTCTCCGACGATGATCGCGGGCAAACGCCATACCGGCCGGTCGAGCGCTAGCAGCGCTTCCGCGAGCGCCTCTCGCCCACCTGCCGACAGGATGTCGAGGGGCACGGCGTCGTGTGCTGACAGACTGCCGGCTGCGGTACGGCGGAGTGCCACCAGGTGAGCCGCCGAACCGGCTGCCACGCCGAGGTCGTGGGCAAGACTGCGGATGTAGGTGCCACTGCCGCATTCCACCTCGATCTCGATCTCCGGAAGCGCGACCCGGCGCAGTTCGATGCGGTACACGGTCACCGGTCGCGGCTCGATCTCGATCTGCTCGCCGCGGCGTGCCAGCCGGTACAGCGGCTCTCCGCCCCGCTTAATCGCGCTGTAGGCAGGTGGACGCTGCATGATCGCTCCGGTGAACGTGGGCAGCAGCCGGCGGATGGCAGACTCAGTCAAGTGCTCCCACGGCGCCTCTTCCACGATCGTGCCATCAGCATCGAACGTATCGGTGCCCGCACCGAAGCGTACGGTCGCCGTGTAGCTCTTCCGCCCTGCTGAGATGTACTCAAGCAGCCTCGTGCCCTGGCCCAGTCCAAGCGGCAGGACGCCGGTCGCCATCGGGTCGAGGGTGCCGCCGTGGCCGACCTGCCTCTGCCCTGCGATCCGTCTTACCCGCGCCACGACATCGTGCGAGGTCCAGCCGCGCGGCTTGTCTACAGCCAGAATGCCGTGGAACTCGGGTTCGCCTGACATTCGATCAGCCTTCAACAATGCATGAAGCGATGCCGATGACGCGATAGAAGGCTGAGTCGATCGTTGGCTTACTCCCGTGCTCCGGGTGGGCATCGACGATGGCAGGACGGCGCAGGAGATCCCAGGCGGAGGCGTACGGGTGATGGGTCACGAGGTAACTCTGGTTGGCGAGCGGATCAAATACCGCCCAGTTGCCCATGACGCCAAGCTCACAGACGGCGTGGAAGGCTGGCTCAGGCCCAGTGCCATACAGCAGGCAGAGGCGGGCTGCGATGCCACTCACCTGAGCGGCCGCAGCGAGCACCCGCGCACGTTCGATGGCCGTTGCCTCCCCCGAAGCGAACACCTCGGCCTCAGAGCGATCGTGGGCGTCGTACGGCCGTTCTCGGAGGTGTGAGACCGCCCTGCTTAGTGCGACGATCGTGGCGAGTCCGGGTCTCTTGCCCGCGGTCAGTTCCGCAACCATATTTTCGAGAGGCGGACTCGCGCCGCGGAGGTAAGCCGGTTCAGAAACCACGGGCGCTTCGTAGAGGAGTACCTTTGTCGTGGTCGTGAGCAGTACCTGACGGTCAAGCAGGCGCTGGTCGCGTCCGCCGGGAGCAAGATCCAGGCTCAAACTCTGAAGCAGAGCAGAGCTGGGCTCGGATCGGCTGGCGTCCAGCATTCCAGTCACCGACCTGTTGCGTTAGCTTCCGCGCCGGGGGGAGCATCCGGCGGCGGCAGTTCCTCCGCAACCTGGTGCAGAAGGGCGGAGAGCCGGGCGCCGCGCTCGATCGAGTCATCGAGCCGGAAATCCATCTCGGGCACCGAACGGAGGGACTTGAGGCGGGTCCGAAGCTCCCGCCGGATGTAGCCGTTGGCGGCATTGAGCGCCTTGAGCGAAGACGCCCGCTCGTCATCGGTCCCCATGACACTGAAGAAGACGCGTGCGTGGCGGAAATCCGGCGACGCTTCGACCTGCGTGATCGAGATCAGCCCCCCCAGGCGGGGATCCTTCAGCTCGCGCAGAACGATCTCGCTGATCTCTTCACGGAGGAGATCGTTCACCCGTTCGGCACGACGGGTCATAGCACACCTCCGGCCGGGCGATTGGGTTGAGGAAGCGAAAGGGAGAAGGGCGGGGACCGCGGTCCCCGCCGATATCATGCCTGGGCCTGACGCTCGCTGTGATAGAACTCGAGCGCGTCGCCAATGATGAAGTCGTCCCAGCCTTCGAGTGTCACGCCACACTCGTAGCCAGACTGTACCTCGCGGACATCTTCCTTGAAGCGCTTGAGGTTCTCAACGCGGCCATCAAATACGAGATCGCGTCCGCGCCGAATTCGGCATGTGCCTGAGCGCACGACTTTACCGTCAGTGACGTAGCTGCCGGCGATGTTGCCAAAGCGGCTGATCTTGATGATCTGGCGCACTTCCGCGTGGCCGTCTATTACCTCGATATAGACCGGCTCGGACATCCCCTTGAGCGCGTTCTCGATGTCCTCGATCGCGTGGTAGATCACGTCGTACTGCTTGATATCGACCTGTTCCGCCTCCGCCTGGCGGCGAGCACCCTGCTCCGGCCGGGTATTAAAGCCGATGATGATCCCCTTGGCCGCTTTCGCGAGCATCACATCCGACTCGGTGATCGAGCCGGAGCCGGAGTGGATCACCTTGACCCGTACTTCGTCGTTGGTGAGGCGCTCCAGGGCGCTGCGGATTGGATCGATGCTACCCTGCACATCGGTCTTGAGGATGAGGTTGAGTTCCTTCATCTTGCCGGCGCTGATCTCACCGAACAGGGTGTCGAGCGTCACCGGCGTGTAGGCATTGGCAGCAGCCGCATCCTTCTCACGTTGGCGGCGGTCCACCCACTCGCGGGCTGTTCGCTCGTCCTCGACCACGGTGACGCGGTCTCCGGCGTGCGGAATGGCGTTCAATCCAAGAACCTTGGAGGGAATGCTTGGCCCAGCGGACTTTAGCTTGCGGCCCCGCTCGTCAAACATCGCTTTGACGCGGCCCCAGGTGTCGCCTGCGACGATCACGTCGCCCGGACGCAACGTGCCAGTCTGGACAAGAATCGTGGCGACTTTGCCGCGTGCCTGGTCCATCTCTGCCTCGAGCACTACGCCGATGGCGGCACGACGCGGGTTCGCCCTGAGTTCGAGAATCTCAGCCTGCGCGAGCAGGCTTTCCAAAAGATCATCGAGTCCCTCTTTACTGCGGGCAGAAACGGGGACGGCGATCGTGTCTCCACCGTAGTCTTCCACGGTGATGCCGTAGCGGGTGAGTTCCTGCTTGACGCGATCCGGGTTGGCGTCCTCGAGGTCGATCTTGTTGATCGCCACCACGAGTGGAACGCCGGCTGCCTTTGCGTGGTTAATCGCTTCGATCGTCTGAGGCATAACCCCATCATCGGCGGCAACGACGAGCACCGCAATATCGGTTACTTCGGCGCCGCGGGCACGCATGGCCGTAAAGGCCTCATGGCCGGGCGTATCGAGAAAGGTGATGCGCTGGCCATTGACGATGATGGTCGAAGCGCCGATGTGCTGAGTGATGCCGCCTGCTTCACCCTCGGTGACTCGGGTGTTGCGCATGGCGTCAAGCAGGCTGGTTTTGCCGTGGTCAACGTGGCCCATGATCGTCACGATCGGAGGGCGCGGCTCAAGCCCCTCGCCGGTCTCGATCACCTTGCGGCTGGTCGTAAACGTGGTCGGTTCTGGCTCAGGAACCGGTGCCTCGCTCGGCTCGAAGCCGAGATCGGTTGCCACCACGGCGGCTGTGTCGAAGTCGATCGTCTGGTTGATCGTTGCCATGACGCCGTTTTTCATCAGCTCTTTGATGACATCAACGGCGGTAACCCGCATCAGGTCACCGAGTTCCTTCACGGTGATGATGCGCGGCAGTTCGATCGGGCCATGATCTTCCGGCGGAAGGGCCGGGGGTTGCGGTGCTCTGGTAACCATTCATCCTCCTCAACGGAGGCGGCACAGGGTGTGAAAGCCGCCCGGCGCTCCGTGCGATGTCCACCGCCCTGGAGCCCGGCCGAGCCGTCCCGACACCTGTGTGCCAAATCCGGAGTATTAGCCCTCACCTGGAGGCAGCGGAGCGAGGTCGTCCGCAAACTGCTCCAGGCGCTGGTTGTCTTCGTCAGTCAGGGTAGTTTTCAACGCATTGCCGAGACGCTGGCGCAGTCCCGGCGCGTGCCAGCAAGCGGGATCGACACAGAGGTACGCACCTCTGCCGGCCAGCTTGCCGGTGGAATCGACCTTTACGCTGCCTGCGGCGGTCCGCACGAGCCTGACGAGGGCCCGCTTTGTTGTGGTTGTGCGACAGATGACGCACGTCCGTTGCGGTACATGCCGTGGTCGAAGCGGCTGCTTTCGAGCCGGTGCAGCGGCAGTTGCCGCCTTACCGTTTCTTCGTGAGGTATTGGTACTCGTCGTACTCTTCCTCTTCCACCTCGTCTACGCGGCCGCGCTTGCCCTTCTTGGCCTTGACGGGCTCGCTCAAATCGAGCTCATCGCGTTCGCCACCCTTTTTGACTTTGTGCTTCTTACTGCTCTTGGTGCTTTCCGGCCGGACGGGTGCCGCAAGGGGAGCAATGTTGAGATCTTCGGCGAAGCGCAGACCGCCGGCGGGGCGGTGCGCCAGCGCAGGAGCGGGTGCAGCGGCAACCAGCGGCTCCGCACGCCGAACCGGCTCCGGCATATCGATCTCGCGGCTGTCCA
>JBBRGK010000072.1:0-9932 GCA_038240805.1 Dehalococcoidia bacterium
TCTTCTGTCTGGTCGACCGGGTGCAGGCCCCACGCACCGCCCACGCCCACTGCGACGTTCCCTGCGGTCTCTACGACCCCCAGACCGCTTTGCTGGCAGCCAAAACCTGCGTGGCGATGGTCACCAAGATGCAGGCACTGACGCCGGCGCCCGATCTGCCGTTTCATAACACGGTAACGCGCATGATCACGACGAAGGAAGAGCACGCGGAGAAGTGCAAACACGAGCTGCTCATCCTGTGGACCGACTATTTCAAGCCCCCGCATGTAGAGACGTTCCCCGACCTGCACAACTTTTTCTGGAACGCGGCCAAGCTCTGCTCGAAAGTGAAGCAGGAAGTCAATCTGGAAGCTGCGAATCAGCTTGTTGCGACCTGTGAGAAGGTTGTCGAGATGTTCGCGCAGACGCAGCCAAAGTAAGAGCCACCGGGAATCGCGGCCAAATCCTGACGTCGCGCGGGGCGCCCTGGTCGGTAAACGACCGGGGCGCTTTTCTGCCCGTGTTCGCAAGGAGTTCAGCGGATTACGGCGGAGGGATCGGCGGTGACGGTGGCACATTGTTCGCGCCCGCACAGCCGTCCTGCACGATGGCTATTGTGGTTGCGACCGAGGAGTACGCCCAGGCAGCCTGGCCGGGGCGGATGGTTGCGCCGGGAACGATCCCGGCTGAATAGCCACCGGCGGGGCTGTAGGTATAGACACGCTCTTCGCCGCGAACGCTGGCAGTTCCTGCCGGCCAGGGATCACCCACCATCACCCATTCGGCCGCACCGATTGGTACCGCAATAACGCAAGGGTCCGTCTCTCCGAGGTCAGCAGTGCCGCCGTTGGGGAAATACGCCCAGTAGCCCAATCCGCCGGTCAGGGCGCTGCCTGCCGGCAGAGCCTCGTAGGCTCGATCCATGTATTGCATCGTGTACAAGCTGCCCGCAGCGCCGATGAGCCGGGTGCCTGCCGGTACTCCAACGAGGTTCCAGCCCGGTGGGAATTCGACCGTGGCAATTGACGCGGCAGAGGACGGGTGAGTGTGACCGCTGAGCGCGGCGACCAGGCAGACAGGCAAAATGAGGAGACGTGAGCGGCGCATGACACCTCGCAGCTACGGTTCGCTGCGCCTCAAGGGGTAATATCGCGGGCATAATCTATGCCGCGTTGGCTGGTCACACGCATCACGGCGCCGGCTTTGCTATCGTCATGAATAAGCTCCACCAGGCCCTGGGCGATGATGTCAGGCGTCAATAGCCCTACCTGTGATGACATCGCAGCTACCCGCTCCCGTCCGGCCCGCCAGATCAGCGGCGTATCAACGAAGCTGGGGCAAATTGCATTGATCCGGATGTTAGCCTCTTCCAACAGGTACGCCAGCGAGCGCGAGAAATTGATCACGCCCGCCTTGGTTGCTGCGTACACAGGCGATGTGGGCATCGGCCGCAGACCGCCCATCGAGGCCGTGTTGACGATGACCCCGCCCCGGCCGAGTTCGCGCATTCTGATCACGCCGAGCCGGGTACCGCGGATAACTGCCGTCAGATTGATGGCGACGACTCGCGCAAACGCTTCGTCCTTCGCGTCTGCCGCGCTTCCACTTTCGACCGCTTCTTCGAACAGGCCGCCAGGCATCTCGCCGATCCCGGCGTTATTGCAGAGGATGTCCAGGCGGCTGAACTGCGTCTGAGTCTCTTCCAGCAGGTTTTCGAGGTCGCCAGGATTGGTGACATCGGTGTGGACGAAAAGCGAACGGGCGCCGGCCTGTTTCACGAGTCTGACGGTTTCTTCACCGCCTGGCTCGTCCATGTCGCCGATCACCACGGCGCGTACGCCCTCTTTTGCAAGAGCGAGCGCCATCGCCCGCCCAATACCGGACGACGCGCCGGTGACCACGGCGACGGTTCCACCGATATCCAACCCCTAACCTCCAGCTATGCCCTGTTGCTGCGCGGGAGCGCCTGGATCGAGCCGTTCTGCTCCCTGTTGCCGCGCGGGAGCGTTTGGATCGAGCCGTTCTGCCCGCACCACGAGGCGGTTATTGTAGTGGCCCGCAGCGAAGGTGCCGTCGCAGGTGATCAGAGTCACCGATTCGTTTGGGGTATCACCGAGAATTTCTTCGACAGGCGCCTTGTCGGCATTGTAAACCACCATCTGCGTCACTCGATAGGCGTAATCGGTGCCGTCCTGCAGCAGGATATGGATGTCATCGCCGGCCTTTAACTTGCCGAGTTCCCAGAAGACTGCGGCGCCATGGTGAATGTAGTCAACGTGACCGGCAAAGACAGCGTTGTTGCCAGAACCGAAACCGGGACGACCGCTGAAGTTGTAATACGCGACGTCGTTCCAGCTGTTCGGGTCCTCCATGACGCCGTTTCGGTCGACGCCCTTCACGCTGATCGGCGCGTCGACTTTTATGGCAGGAATCGTCAGTTTCGCGACCGGAGCCTCATTCGGTGGCGGGGTTGGTTCCGGCGTTGGGGGCTCCGCAGCAGGCTCCGGTGCCGTCTCGATCGTGGGCGCGTCGGTTGGCTCGGGTTGCACCGTTTGCTCCGGCCTCGGCAACGGCGTCCGTGTCGTCACAACAGTTGGAGCGAGCGCAGCTGTGGCGATCGGTATGTTGAACACGACGCCGGTGGGCAGTGCTTTCTTCGTCGGCGGTTTGTTGATCGCAAGCACTGCCGCACTGCCGAGTAGAACGACGGCCGCGAGCATGAACACTTCCGAGGCGACACGAAGCAGCCGCCGGCGCAGTGGCTGGCCCGCCGCCGTCGCGCCGTCAGCGATACGAGTCAGGAATCGCTTCACCCCGTTACCCCCACACTTCAGCTAGCGGCGGCGCGGCCCGATGCCTCTGAAGCCTCAACGGTATTTTAGCCCTACCAGCCGATACGGCGATGATCCAGAGTGTGACCGTGAAGACAGATGGAGAGTAGTGCGGCACGGAAAGCTCCACTCGCGGGGATCAGCCGGCGATCGAAGTCGTTCGCTCCGGTGCTGGGACGCGGGCGCGGATGCGTACCCCGTGGCCGGCTTCGGCGCTGACGTCCAATGTGCCGCCAAGGCGTTCGGCACGCTCCCGCATGCTGATCATGCCAAACCCGGCGGTGTTCGGTGCTGCCGGCATCCCTACACCGTCGTCCGTGATCGTAATTTGCACGTCGTGCGGCTCGAACTCCAGCACGATCGAGACATTCTTTGCCTGCGCATGCCGGGCGATATTATTCAGTGATTCCTGGGCGATGCGGAACAGCGCCTCCTCCTGCTCGGAGGGCAACCGGCGCTGCAGCCCATCTACTCTGTATGCGATCTCCAGTGCTTCACGGCTGCTGAAGCCTGAAATGTGCCGCTCAAGCGCCACGGCGAGCCCCATTTCCTGCAGTGCCGCTGGCCGTAGTTCGAGGATGAGCATGCGCATTTCGGCCAGTGCTCCGCGCGCCAGCTCGCTCAGGCGCACCGAGCTGTCCATCGCCTTCGCCTGGTTGCGCTCGATCAGGCTGGGAAGCGCCTGCGAAATCATCGATATGCTGAACAGGGTTTGCGTTACCGAGTCGTGTAGCTCGCGCGCGAGACGGTTCCGCTCTTCCGCCGCGGCAAGCTGCCGGCTCTGCGTGTAAATGCGCGCGTGCTCCAGAGCGGTGCCGATCTGTTTCGCGAGGCTCTCGATCAGGCGCGCCTCCTCTGCTGTGAGATTGGTTTCCTCGGTCGTGGCGAGGATAAGCACACCGCTCTCGTGCCCCTTTGCGCGCAGGGGCACGGCAACTGCGGTCCTGTAGGGGCCGCTATCCATCGAAAGACTGTTCAGGTCCATACGGGTCAGGCCATCCCGGGCCATCGCAGCCGCAGCGAACTGCTGGGCATCATCTTCTTCGAAGTATCCCGCTACGTATGCAGCGGACTCTTCAGGCATGCCCTCGGCGAGGGCCACACGGAGGCGGCCAGCTTCGTCGCGGAGGAGTGCGACACCGGCGCGCATGCGGGTGTGCATCAGCAGCCTGGTCAGTGCCAGCCGCAGCACTTCGGTAGTGTCGAGTGACTGATTCACGGTCTGAGCAACGTCGTATAAGACGCTTATCCGCTCGTTGGCGCGCTCGCGATCATCGAGCAGCAGGTCCCGCTCGCGCGTTTCTGTTTCGAGGGCGCGGGCCATGTTCCGGATTGAGTCGGCAAGGCGGCCCAGCTCATCGTGCCTTCTTTCGCGGATCTCCACGCGGAAATCGCCCTGCTCGATGCGTTCTATCGTGCGTTCCAGCCGCTCGAAGCGCCGGGTGATGCTGCGGCTCGCCACCAGCGCCGTCAGCAGCCCTACGATCGCCGTCAGGGCCACGACAGGGGCGAAGATGTAACGTGTTTGCTCTTCGCGGAGGCGGGCGCTGGAAAGCTCGTTGTTGAGGTGCTGCAGGCTACGGGCGACCACGTCATCGAGCCGTGCCCGCAGCGCCTGCTCGGAACGCTGTCCCTCGGACTGCCAGACGAGTTGTGCTGACCCCGGGAAACCCTGCTGGCTGAGATCAATTTCCTGCTGTGCCAGCCGGCGAAAGTCGTTCTCGAGCCCGGTTACACCCGCCGCGTCGCGTTGATCCTCGGCCGCGCCGGTGTTTGCCAGCTTCTGGGCAGCGGCGGCGAACTGGTCGTGGCCGTTGTAATACCGATCGAGAAAGGTGGAATCGCTGGTGATCAGGTATCCCTGAACGCCCAGGTTTTCGGCGCTGACCGCGTCCTTCATGGTCATGACGGTCACCTGCTGCGAGCGAACCTGTTCCACGACTCCACCCAGCGTGTCGGTGACACGACGGATGAGCACCGCGGCGGCCAGGCTGATAATTACGACGACGATCGCCCCGACGGAGAAACTGAACCGCACCCGTTGGGCGATCGTGAGATCATGCAAGAACCGCGGTAGAGGCAGATAGGGCAGTGTGTGGTCCGACTCCGTGCGCGTCGCCATCAGCGGCCGCCTGCGGGCAGTGCCACCTGCATGAACAGCCACTTACGGAGCGAAAGTCTGTCCGGCACGAGATACGCCTCCAGTGAAGAGTATACGTTCCTGTAACACCGGCGTGGATGTCCGCTGGTATGGGACATGGATGGCAATTGGTACGCGGTTGAGGCGATAGAATGCTGACAGCGCGCTGTGCTACGGAGGCTGGGCCGTGAAGTGGATCACCCGCGAGAACGTCAAGGTAGACCGCGTGGCCTGCCCCTGGCTGATTACGCGGTTCATCGATGACGAGGCGGAGTTCGGTTTCGTGCCGGCGGATATGGTTCTGACGGTGACGGAGCGCGAGAGCGGCATCTCCTTCGATGCGCCCGGTGCGCGGTACACGCATCGCGACGGCAAGTGCACGTTTGAAGTGATGATTGACGACTGTAGCCTTGTGGCGCCCGGCCTGGAACTGCTGGCGAAAATCGTCCACGCCGCCGACATCTCCACCGACATCGACAGCGTGCCTGAGGGCCGTGGCCTCAAGGCAATCGCAGACGCGTTTGCGCTCTCAGTCGAAAGCGACATCGAGCGACAGCGGTTGCAGTGGCCGATCTATGATGCACTGCTTGTCTGGTGTGCCGCGCGTGAGGAAGAGCAGTTCGGTGGTTAGGTGGTTAGCACATATGCGTGATGCGTCATGCCGTTGAACCATCCGCACCGCGCCATGCTGACACGCCTGCGTCATCTGCCACTGCTGCTCTTGCTGCTCGTTGTCTCTGCAGCAGTCACCACAGCCTACGGTTCACGCACTGCTTCAGCGCCATCGACGGTTGACACGGAGTTGAATGCTATTCATTCCGCGGTGCTGGATCTTCGGCAGGAGTTTTTCCGGCCGGTCACGTTGCCCGGAATGCTGCAGCCCGCATGGGACGCCGCACTGGCTCTGGCACGCAAAGACGGACTTAAGACGGACAACATCGCGGCGCCACGGCTCGACAACGGAGATGATGCCGGTCTGTCGAGCTTTGATGCGGCGTTTCGAACGCTGAATCGCGATGCGGCGGGTACCGTGGACGCTGCCCTGCTCGGAAACGCCGCCATAGCCGGGCTGACCTCTTCCGTGCATGAGAACCATACCTACTTCATCGACCCCGAGCACTGGAATCAGCGCGGGGCTCCGTCAACTCGGTACGCAGGCATTGGCGTCACACTGCAGGAGTACGAGAAGCAGACCTATATGTCCGAGGTCTATCCGAACACGCCGGCTTCACGGGCCGGATTCCGCGCCGGCGACCGCTTCGCCTCTGTCGATGGACAGGAGGTCGCTGGCCTCGCCCTGGATAGGCTCGTGGGCCTCCTGCGCGGAGCGCCCGGCACGCGGGTCGTCCTGGGAGTGCAGCGCGGCTCCGGCTCGTTGCAGGCCGAGTTGACGCGGGAGCAGGTCGTCGTCAACGCTTTCGAAAGCCGGGTGCTTGACGGTGGCGTCGGTTATCTCCGATTGCGAAGTTTCCCGCTTTCTGACGCAAAGCTTTCCAACGGCCTCACTGTTCCTCAGGCGCTCGATGCTGCGATGATTGCATTCGATCAGGCCGCGGTCACGGCATGGGTCCTCGACCTCCGCGGGAACGGTGGTGGTTACCTCGATACTATGACCGAGGTCGCAAACCGCCTGCTTCCCTCCGGTTCGCCGATCTACATCAGCCGAACCCAGAAGGGTGACGCCCTGATGCGCACGGGCGGTAGTCAGCGCAGTCCCGCCCGGCCACTTTCCATCCTGATTGACGGCGGCTCGGCCTCGGCGTCGGAAATCCTCTCAGGGGCGTTGCAGGAGAACGGGCGTGCATCCATCGTCGGGCTCAAGAGCGCCGGCGTTGCTAATGCGGCCAACCTCGACGCACTGCCCAATGGCGGCGGCATCTCGGTCACCAGTGTGCAGACACTGACCCCAATACAGCACCGGCCGCTCGATGGCGAGGGCGTGACACCGGATGTGCAGATTGCCGGCGACGGCGTCGACATTCCCATGGGACGCGACCGGCAACTGGATCGCGCTGCCGCCGTTGCCCTCAACCGAACAGTCGGGGCTACAGTCGGCGCAGCGCCGTAAGTTCAGCCGCCCATGGTTCTCATCCGTCTCTACGACGGATTTAGGCCGTGCGCAGCCGCGCAGACTGCCGCGGATAAGCCAAACAAAGGTTGAAGAAAACGACGCCCCATCATTCACGACAAGAACGCTCGCGTTGTCCGCATATCGTCGATGTTAGACCCGGAGTCCTGCTCTCTCAGAAGGCGGCCAAGGGCGTGCGCGGTTGCGGGGTCGGCCGGCAGGTAGGTAAGCACGCGGGGCGCGTTGCGGCCGGGCATCTCCGTGATCGCCTCAGCAAGCCAGAGCGGTCCAAGCCGGCTGTGTTGCAGCCCGAGCGGACTCGCGCTGGTTGCAGTCGCAGTTCCTTTGACCGATTTGTACACCGCCGCGAAGCCAGGCAGACGACGCAACGCGGTGAGCGCCTCTCGGTACGCGGCGGTATTCGTCAGTGGCCGGGTATCACGTTTGAACGCTCCAGCGAGCCGCAGCGTCACCTCCTCAGTGTTAAGCAGCCTTCCCCGTTCGGCCAGTTCGTAGACCAGTTCGTGCAGGCGCGTAGCTCCCGCTGGCAGGCCAGGGAGGTAGATCTCGAAGACGCGCTGCGCGAGGTCGTTCCAGGCCAGCACCACCCAACAAGCGTCGATAACGAAGGCCGGATTGACTAGCGCCTCGGTCATCGCGGCCGCCAGTGTCACGGCATCGTAGCGATCTTCGGGCGGGGCTGGAGGTGTTGCGACGCCGCCAGCGACGAAAAAGCTGGCCCGCTCGGGGCCGCGCAGGTCGAGCGCCGCTGAGAGCGCTGCCACGAGTTGTGCCGACGGGTGGTCGCGGTCGCCCGTTTCCAGCATCTCAATGTATTGCCGGGAGCAGCCGGCTGCCCGCGCCAGCTCCTTGCGACTGACGCCCTGCCTGAGCCGCGAGGCTCGCAGCCGTGCGCCGAGCGCATCCGCGCCGTTCGTGATGAGGCTTGAGCCATTCCCGGCCGCCTGCTGCATATGCTGTCGGTCCTGATCACTTGCCGGAAGCGAAGCTCCGGCTCCTTGCAGCAGAGTATAGTGTGGCGATGGTGCAGACGGCACCGGGCAGGGAGGGAGAACGCCAAAGTCTGCCTGCACCACCCCACCAGGGTTCGTGCAGGTGCTATGCTGTCTCGTGCCGTAGCGGAGCTTACCCGCCCCGCGTCAGGAGTAGTTCATGGTTGAGCCGGTGAAGATCATTGTGCGGCCGAACGGTCCGTACTTCATTGCTGAAGGTACGGCGGTCATCGTCGACGCTGAAGGGAACGAGTATACGAGCGACCGCCCGCGAATCGCCCTGTGTCGATGCGGCGGATCGACGACGAAGCCGTTCTGCGACGGGACGCATTCTAAGATCGGGTTTGATTCCGCATAAAGGATGTATAAACTTGGCCGTCAGCTCACCCCGTAGAGGACGGCGCGGCGATGAACGCCGCCGCCGCAACGCAGGCCCTCAGCTTCAGGTCTTGAAGAACGTCTGTATCGTCAGCGGCTGCCGCGAGGTGGCGGTCTCTGCGTGCCGTCATTGCGACCGGCCCGTTTGCGGCCGGCATTCCGGGGTTATCCGCGGGCAGTCTGGTCAGCGCGGCCGCAGCTCCGCGGCGGGCATGCAAGCAGCAGGCGGCGCCGGACGGTGCGCCCAGTGCAGGCTGGAAGAACGGCGCCGCAATCAGGTCTCGGTCCGGCGCATATGGTGGGCGATCAGCGCTGCTGGCTTTGTAATGATCGCGGCCTTTGCCGTCAAGAGCAACGCGCGCATGGGTATCGCCCTGCTCGTACTGGTGGTCGCCGTGCTGGTGTGCGCCTATTTCTATGACAGGTCGCTGCGCCGCTCCTGACAACCGGCACGTTGTCGAACTCACCCATTTGCTGCACCGACCGTTGCACTAATTGAGAGCCACAACCGAAAAGCGGCCCGCATGTCTCACATGGGGGCCGCTTGCCTGTGGTTGCCGGGGGAAGTCCTATCGTCCGGAATAATCGGGCGGCAGACTGCCGGCAGCGGGAGGCGTCTGTGACGGTGACGAAGGCCGGTAATCTCCAGGGACAACGTCCGGGCGCCGGACAGGCTCCGTTGACACATAACCGGGCGCCTGTGGCTGCGTAACCGCTTCCGGCTGATAGGCGTGTGGCTGCGAGACCGGCGGCACGTAGCCCGCAGTGGGCGGCGTGATGACCCGTGTGGCTTTCAGGTCCTCGGGATTATTTGCTTCCTTCTTGAACTCTCGGATGCTCTTGCCGAGTGCCCCGCCCACATCGCCGAGCTTTGTCGCGCCAAAAAGCAGGACGATCACGACGATAAGCAGCAACAGATGCAGCGGCTGTGAGAACAGTTCACCCATGAACGCGCCCCCTGATTTTCGGGCTGAACAACCCCACCCGGTAGTGCCGGGTTCTTCCTTGAGCCTAGCATGCGCCCCGCAAGGGGTCAACGACTATACGAGTCGCGGGCCCGTAGTTGCACCGTAAAAGCAGGTTCGTGGATTCTGCCTGTTGTCAGCGCCGGGTGCACGGCGATACCCTTCGCATCGGCAACGTCCGCTCAGGCGGAGTCAGCCAGCCGGAGGCAGCGATGAACTGGCGCGAACGATATCAGGAGAAGCTCGTTTCGGCTGAGGACGCGGTGAGCCGGATCAGATCCGGCAGTACAGTCGGTGTAGCGCCGTTCACCTGCACGCCGCACACGCTCTGCAATGCGCTGATCGCAAGGGCAGCCGAGTTGAAGAACGTGCGGATCGATCACCCTGCCTCGCTGACACCCTGGCTGCAAGAAGCCACGAAGGGCGCGGTTGACCTGCACTCCAACTACACAACGCCTTTTGATCGCGCCGCCTGCCACGCCGGGCAGATGGAGTACCTGCCGATCGGCGTCTGGCAGAGCCACACCATGCCACCGGGGTTTGCGGCCGAGCCGGATT
>JBBRGK010000073.1:0-9902 GCA_038240805.1 Dehalococcoidia bacterium
CACAAGTGCGGCGTTGTGGCCGCCAAAGCCGAATGAATTGGACAGCGCTACATCCACGTTCTGGCAGCGCGCCTTGTTGGGCACATAATCGAGGTCGCATTCGGGGTCCGGATGCTCGTAGTTTATCGTCGGTGGAATCACGCCGGTCTGGATCGTCTGGACACAAAACGCCGCCTCGATCGCGCCTGCCGCGCCGAGCAAATGGCCGATCATCGACTTGGTCGATGAGACGGGTATGCCGTAGGCTCGCTCGCCGAACACGGTCTTGATCCCCTGTGTCTCGAACTTGTCATTGATCGTTGTCGATGTGCCGTGCGCATTGATGTAGTCAACGTCTTCGGGTTCCAGCCCGGCCTGCCGCAGGGCGCGCCGTGTTGCGCGCACTCCCCCCTCGCCGCCTTCAATTGGCTGCGTGATATGGTGCGCGTCGCCGGTAGCGCCATAGCCCACCAGCTCGGCCAGGATGGGCGCACCGCGTTCCTTCGCGTAGTCGAGACCTTCCAGGATCAGCACGGCTGCGCCCTCGCCCATCACAAAACCATCGCGTTCCGCATCGAACGGCTGCGACGCATGCGAGTCGGTGCGGGTGGTAAGCGCTCGTGCGGAGGTGAAGCCAGCGATGCCGATCGGCACGATCGCTGCCTCTGAGCCGCCGGCGATCATCGCCTTCGCGTCACCGCGGCGAATGATCTCGTAGGCATTGCCGACGGCGTCCGCACCGGTGGCGCAGGCAGAGACCGTGGAGAAATTCGGTCCGCGCGCACCTGTCGAGATGCTCACCTGGCCCGAAGCCATATCGACGATCATCATCGGGATCAGGAACGGGCTCACCCGGCTGGGACCTTTCGAGCGCATAATTTCGTACTGTTCGGACAGGGTGATGATCCCACCGTTGCCGCTGCCGATGATCACGCCGACGTCGTCGCAGTTCTCCTCATCGATAGTAAGCGTGGAGTGTGCCATCGCCTCGCGTGCGGCGGCGACGGCGAACTGCACAAAGCGGTCAGTACGCCGCGCCTCTTTGCGATCCATATACCGCGTCGCGTCGAAGCCTTTGACCTCGCCCGCGATCTTCGCGTCGAAATCGGTCGTGTCGAAACTGGTGATCGGGCCAATGCCGGACTCGCCACGGACGATGGCATCCCAGGTCTCAGCCGTGGTCAGGCCCAGTGGACTGACCATTCCGAGTCCGGTAACTACTACTCGCTGCGTCACTCTGGCCTCTCAATGCGGTGCGCTGGCCGGATACGTCCGGTCCGGCGGGGGCACGGCCTCACGGCTCAATGCCCACCTGTTCAGGCATCAGCATACATTGCCGACAGCAAAAGGGAGAACGCCTACAGGAGGACCCGCGTGGTCGCGCGAAGCTCAGACGCGGACGGGAATTGCCCCGCCGCCACGCTGTTTTTTCTGTTCCATGCGCTTGAAGATCGCCTCGTAGAGGCGGTCGATCGACTTGAGGCGATCGGTGTAGCGCTTGTACAGTTCGCGCGATTCCTGCATACCCCAGCGCTTGTCGTAGTGAACGAACTGGCGCCCGGTGAACAGATCGTATGGGGGCATCTTGCCCTCAGGAAGGATGCTGCCGTCGCGGTCGAGCAAGGTCAAGCCAGTGCCGAACTCGTTCGGCCAGTTAATCGTCGCAGGCAATGGCGTGAGCAGGTTGGCCGTCTGGTAGTTGCTGACGCCGCGGGCCCACTCAGCAAGTTCCATAATCGATTCTTCGGTATCGAACGGCAGTCCGATGATCGTCATCGCCACCGTGCGGAAGCCCCACTCGCGGAGCGCCAGCAGGTCCTTGTGCATCTGGTTCGGATCCTGGCGCTTGTGGATCGCCTTCAGGTTCTCGGCGTTCGACGACTCGACCCCGATGTAGAGCATTTCGACGCCCGCCTTCAAGAAGGCATCCATCAACTCTGGATCGGAGCCCAACTCAGCCCGGTTCTGGGTTATAAACCGCATTCCCTGGGTGCGGCCGACCCATGACTTTGCCCGCTCAAGCCGGTCATTGCGGAACTTGATCGCCCGCCGAGGCGGCGAATGCAGGTCGTCCGAAACAAAGATGCGGATGTTGCCGTCTGGCCAGCGATAGATCAGCCCGTCGGCCGCCATCTTTTCAAGCTGGGCGAGCCGTCGGTGTTCTGTCTCCGGTCGCACCATCCGGTAGCCAACGAACTGCTCGATCACCTCGCAATACGTGCAGCTCTCGGTGCAGCCACGCGAGGTTTCGAGCACGCCTGCGGCCATCGGGTTGGCAGTGGTCAGGTCGCGGATCGAACTGTAGTCAGGTAAATCGACATAATCGGAGGGGATCATCCGGCGGAACTTTTTCTGAACGAGCTGATCGTCGTCGAGAAAGGCGATGCCGTCGAGCTTTTGAAGTTCGGCTTTCAGGTCGGCGCCGCGATAGGTCATGAAGAGGTCACAGAGTACACCGATGACATCCTCTGCCTCGCGCTGCACGACGATATCCATGCCCGTCTCGCGCAGCGCTTCCTCCGGCAGGGGACCCATCTGAGGACCGCCGCCCATCACGATCAGGTTCGGATGGTAGAGCTTTGCTTCCCTGGCGATCTGATAGGCGCGCGGAGTTTCATTGATCAGGGCAGTGACCAGCAGGATGTCCACATCATCGAGGTCGTGGTTCGAATCGATCTTGCCACTGCGATCTTCGAACCAGATCTCGCGCTCGTAGCGATACGCGGCGTCCGGACGATGGCTCCATTTCTCCAGGGCAGCAGAGAGAAACAGCGTTCCCTGGCGAGGAATGGCCACGTACTCGAAATTACCACCGGTTGAGCGTGGCTGAAGTAACAGGACGCGCTTCGTTTTAGCCATGAGGACTCCCTTTCGACACCCTATCGACCGACCTGTCCGCCGGCGGTATCCGCGCTTCTTCCCATTGTCACCCATCGGCTCGGGCGCGTCTATCGCTGGCGGTCGAAACCATACCTCTCAGGCGGAAAGTATTTCAGAACTATAGCACGGAAAAACTCGGTCGACCGTGCCTGAGCGCCCCCCGGGGCCGAATGCAGTTCGTTCTAGCTGGACTTACTCCGGCTCACGACGGCCACTGGATTCCAGCGGGCATACCGCCGGCCATGCCGCCACCCGCACCCGCCATGCCGCCTTGTCCGCCGCCAAATGCGAACGAAGGCGCGGCTACGGTTAGTCCGAGGATCTCCTGCCTCGCCCGCGGCAGGGCGCCGAGCACGTCGGAGGCGAGCACTCCCGCGTCGCCCATCTCCTTACGTAGGAGGTCGCCGGCGGTGCCGTGCAGGAAGACGGCGCAGCAGGCAGCTTCCGGCGCCGGCAACCCCTGCGCCAGCATGGCGGCGACGGTGCCGGCCAGCACATCGCCGGTGCCGGCGCTTGCCAGAGCCGCAGTAG
The DNA here is from genome assembly GCA_038240805.1 of Dehalococcoidia bacterium. Classification (GTDB taxonomy): domain Bacteria; phylum Chloroflexota; class Dehalococcoidia; order CAUJGQ01; family CAUJGQ01; genus JBBRGK01. The sequence goes on from JBBRGK010000073.1 coordinate 3,391, forward strand.
AGAACGGCGACAACCAGACGCGGCCGTCGGGCGCAGCGACGATCGTGCCTGCGCCTTTTAATACCACGGTCTGCTGCCACTTCGTCGCGGCCTCGCTCGCGATGGCCATGCGCGCCGACTGGATCTCTTCGACGCTCTTGCCCGTGAGCCGGCCCATTTCGCCCGGGTGGGGCGTCAGCACGCAACCGGCGGGCAGCGATGCCCACCAGCCGTCGCGTGTGGCGAGGTTGTTGAGTGCGTCTGCATCGAGCACGATGCCTTTCAGCGTCTGCGGCAGCGAGCCGAGAAGTGCCTGCAGCTCGGTTGCGACCGAGGCTTCCTGCGAAAGGCCACAGCCCGCGAGCAACACGTCGTATTGCTCCAGCTGTTGCAGCAGCCGCGCGGAGGCTCCAGCGGCGATGTAGCCGCCTTCGTCGGGCAGCGGCAGAAAGGTTGCCTCAGCAAACTTCGACGCCAGGATTGGCAGCAGCGTCGCCGCGCAGGCGAACGTCACCAGTCCTGCACCGGCCCGCGCCGCTGCCGCAGTCGAGAGATAGGCGGCGCCGACGTAGTTCATCGAGCCGGTGAGCGAGAGAACTTTGCCGAATGTGCCCTTGTTCGCTCCTGCCGGACGCTGCGGCAGCTGCTTCCGCACCCAGCTCGTGGCAAGCAGTTCGAGCGGTAGATCGTTCTCTGCGCCGGCGGGCAGTCCGATTTCAACCACCTGCAGCCGGCCGGCGACATCGCGCTTTTGTGTGTAGAGGCCAAGTTTCGGGAAGCCGAAAGTAACGGTCTGGTCGGCGGCCAGCGCGTGCGGATCGACTTCGCCGTTGTCCGCGTTTAGCCCGGTGGGAAGATCAACGGCGAGAAGCTTCGGCGGCATCGATCCCTGGCGCACGCTGCGCATCGTGTCAAGAACGCCGGCCAGGTCCCCTTCGATCGGGCGCGCCTGACCCGTGCCAAGCAGCGCATCGATCAACAGGTCAGCGCCGGTGATCGCCTCCCGCAGCTTCTCGAACTCCGGGTCCTGAGCGACGGTCAGAATCGGCACCTCCCTGCCGCGCAGATCTTCGAGCAGCGGATCGCCGTCGCGTGGCTTGAGCAGGTAGACGTATACTTCAACGCCCCATTCGTGCAGGTGCCGGGCGGCGACAAGACCATCGCCGCCGTTGTTGCCGGGACCGCATAGCACGATGATGCGCCGGTCCTCCAGCGAGCCGAGCAGCATCCATGCTTCCTGCGCGGCGGCGAGCCCGGCGTTCTCCATGAGTACTGCTGAGCTGGTGCCGGCTGCCACGGCGGCTGCCTCTAGCCCGCGCATCTGCTCGCTGGTGACAAGTTTCATGGCGTTCCGCTCCTCCGCGTCCGGGGACACGTGAGCAACGTGGCCGGGCGTCGGGATCCTAAATCGATAGATGCGTCAGTCGCCGGCAGCCGCCAGCCCTGGCCTCGGTAACGCTTCCCAGTCAGGCAGACCATCGATCAGTCCGGCGACGCTGGCGACTGCGTAGTCACGTGAGTGCGAAAGGCTAATGTCGATCGTCGTAAGGCCGAGCGCTTCGCCTCGCTTCAGCGCGTTGCCGTGCAGCAGCACGAGTGGATTGCCGCGTCGGTTGGGAAGGATCTCGATCTCGCGCCAGCCGATGCCGCGCACGCCGGTGCCCAGCGCTTTCATCACGGCCTCTTTGCCCGCGAAGCGCGCCGCCAGTTCTGAGATGCGGCCACGGCAATGCTTCAGCTCACCGGGCGTGTACACCCGTGCAAGAAACCGATCCGGGTGACGGCGCAGGACGGCCTGAACCCGTTCTATTTCGATCACGTCCACGCCGACGGTCAGCTTTGCCATGCGGGCGCGATTGTATCACGCGGTCAGTCGGTGGCGATGAGCTTCGGTAGCGCCCAGACAGACCGCGGCTCTTCGGAGCCGAGCGTCACGCTCATGTCTGTCGCCGACGGCTCGATCTGGGTCGTGATCCGAATACTGGTCGGCATCAGGTAGGTCACGGAGTCACCATCGAGTCTGAAGGGACGGTCGTGACCCGGGTACAGGGTCTTGCAGTGCGCCTTGATCTTTGCGGCGCTCTCGCGCGCCACCACCTCATCGTAAAAGATCAGATATGGTGTGCCAGCAAGGGCGCAGCGGGCGTTTGGCAAGGCGTCGCCGGTGACACCAATCATGCCGTCGTCGCTTTCAACCATCAGCGTGATGCTGCCGGGGCTGTGGCCGGGCGTATCGAGAATTTTCACGCCGCGGTCGATCTCGTCGCCCTCGGTAACCTCTTTCAGCCGCATGCGCTCCAGAATCATCCCTGTGTACGACGGCGTCGCCCAGTCGCGGGGGTCCGGGTTGTTGGCGTAGCGTCGCTCGTTCGTGTGGACGATCACGTCAGCGTTAGTGAACAGGTCGATGTTCAGCATATGGTCCCAGTGAGCGTGAGTGAGCACGACCATTTCGATGTCCTCTGGCCGCAGGCCACGTTCGGCGAGCCTGGCGATCAACAGCTCACGCCTGCCTGTGTGCGCGACGTCTACAAGAATCGTCTTCGTCGACCGGACGAGCGTGACACCGCAGAAGGCGGCGCTGCCCTGATCGGTGCCGAGTGAGAACCCCTGCAGGAGCAGATCAACCTCGGGCATGGCATCCTCCTGGTCGCCAGTGGCGACGGAGCTATGGGTAGCGCGATCCCCGGCGGATGTCAAGCCCTGGACCGTCAGGGCCGTGGTTCCTCCGCCTGGTTCAGCAGACCTGCTCTGCTACACTGTGGGCGCCGGTGGGCCGGCGATAATCGTGGAGCGCAGCCGCCAATGTTCGGTGAATTTGTCAACGCCGTCCGCAGGAATCACGCGCTGGAGCACGGCACGGTGTCGATCCTGCTGACTCGCCTCGGACCGGGCACCCGCCTCGCTGGACGGGCAGTCAAAGACGGTTTCTACATCTATGGGAAGATTCCAACCGATGCTCTGGCCAGCAGCGCCGCCGAGGCGTTGGCGCGGTTGCAGGCCGGTGAGGCATCACTTGCGGTTACGCCGCTTTGCGGCACCAATATCGCCGTGACAGGCATCCTGACCGGTCTTGCATCAGTTAGCGCACTGGGTCGCGGCAAGCGCATCGAACGGTTGCCCAACGTGTTCACGGCCGCGATGGTCGGCGTCGTGGCGGCGCAACCGATTGGCCAGCTGGTGCAGAAGTTCATCACGACGTCGCCCGAACTAGGCGGTGTGACGATCACGGGTGTCCGCACCACCGCGGGCGGCGTGATTCACAAGGTGCAGACGAGTCGGGGGTAATGGGTAGCAGCGGGCTAATCAGCTGGGAACGCGCTTTGCCCCAGTAGCTCAGTGGATAGAGCATCGGTCTTCTAAACCGATGGCCGCAGGTTCGAGTCCTGCCTGGGGTACCCCAATATCACTATTTAGAGTGACGAACTCGTTACTGGTTTTGCCGCAGTTCGCATCAGTTGACAGCCAAACTGACAGCCTACAATTGTAGAGCATAAAATCGTAACCATAACTATACTGATTATCTACCTGAAACGCGGGGTGACTGTGGTGGACGGTGGAGAACCCGGACCGCAATTATTTGGGCGAGCAGTATCGAGACGTAAGGTACTTCGCGGGGCCGGTATCACAGCACTGGCAGCTGGAGCGGCCACCCTCGCGCAGGCTGCGTCCGGACCATTGATGGCCGCCACCGCAAAGGCGGACGGAGGCTTTGTACCGCCGCTTATCTTCGCGCGTGGGGATCCCTCGCAGCCTTACGTTTATCTAACGTTCGATGACGGCTATAACGCCCAGGCGGCGCTGGACATCGCTGCAGCCGCCGACGCGCTCGGGGTTCTGGTGACATTTTTGCCCGTCACTAGCGTCGTGCAAGCGAACCCCGGTCTCTGGAGCGACATCGCTGCACGCGGGCACGGCATCTGCAACCACACGATGAGCCACCCTTACCTCACAACCCTCTCCTACTCACAGAAAGTTCGCGAGATCCTCGGCGCGAAGGAGATCCTGGAACGCGTTCTGCAACTGCCGTACCCGGTCACGATCATGCGGCCGCCATTTGGTAAATACGACGCGGACGTCAGTGCCATCTGCCGGGCGAACGGCATCCGTATCGTCACGGGCACTGTCGATTCGCTCGGATATACGCAGGGGCAGGACGGCAGCCAGCGAGCGACGACGGTGGCAATCAATAGCGCCAGCCGCGGGCTGATCACCGGCGGCATCGTCGTGATGCACTGCATTCCGTCCGACCGGAACGCAGCCGCGACCGTGCTTCAGGCCGGACTAGATAGGGGCCTGCAGCCAGCCTCACTGCCTGCACAGATCGCTAGCTAAGGCATCGCAGCTGTGTAATCGACGCGCATGAGAACGCCAGTGGACCAGGATTATCCCTGCTTCTGGCCCCAAAAAAGTAGCCGCCGAAACGGGTAGAAGTACGGAGCGTGGTTACCTACCGTCGCGATAAGCTGCTCGCGGTAGGCATCGAGGAAGCCGGCGCGGAACGGTTCTTCAAGGCGGGTGAGGTAGGCAGCCAGACTCGTGCTTTTCACCCACTCGACCACGTCGCCTGTTCGCGCCAGCTCGTGGCCGTAGATCTTCTCGATGCACACCTGGTCGCGGAAGCCGTGCTCGTAAAGCAGGGCGCTGTAGCGTTCGAGAGTGAGGGCTTCACTGCGACGGACAAAGCCGCCGAGCTGATCGCGAAAAGGCCGTTCCTGCGCCAGCCGGTCCGCAAGGCGGTGCGAAGGATGCGCCTCATTCTTCGGCACCTGCACCGCCACCTGAGCCCCTGGCTTCAGAGCTGCGAATAGCCGTGATATTAGCGCCTCATTGTCGGGCACCCACTGTAACGCCGCATGCGAGAAGACCAGGTCATATGGCGAGTAATCCTCGACCGCTTCGATCTCCTGGCGCCGAAAGCTCACTCTCGCGTTCGCGCGCGAAGCGGCCTGTCTCAACATCGCGGGAGAGGAGTCGATCCCTTCGATTGACGTATCGTCAAACCGCTCAGCGAGCATCGCCGTTAGTTCGCCAGTGCCGCAGCCGAGATCGATCGCGCGCATGCCTGGCTGCGGCTTGATAAATCCCGCCAGGTCAAAGAACGGTTGCATACGCTCGCCGCGAAACTTGTTGTACTGTGCCGGGTTCCATTGGTCGGTTTGTGCCATCGCCAGCCTCCGGAGCGCGCCGGTCGGGAGATCTTCCCGGTGCTCGGTGGCTTCATAGTACATGCCGTCCGCGCCCGCTGCGTTGGGCGCCGTCCAGGGTCGCTTGCAGAAGCTGCTCCTCCGGCTGGGTCCGCCGTGATCGGGACGGCCTACAGCGTTGCCGGTACACTGAGTACGGGTGCGCTGTCCGATTGCCATCCATACCGACGAATTTCCGGGGAAGCCTCCTGATCGTGACCGAGCCGCTGCAACCGACCGATGAATTCCTCACCGAGGGGTCGCCGCTGCCTGTGTTGGAAACAATGCCCCCCGAGGCTGAACCCGCCTCTGTCCTGCCGTGGGGTACTGTGACCTTTCTGTTCTCCGACGTGGTCGGGTCGTCGCCGGTAACTGAACGTCGGGGCGACCGTCAGGCCCGCGAGTTCTACCGCGATCATGACCTCGTGATCCGGCGCCTGGCTGCTGAGCTAGGAGGGCACATCGTCCGACAGGATGGTGATGGTTTCTTTATCTCGTTCCGAAGCACGCGTCAGGCACTTCGCTGCGCGATCCGGATTCAGCGAGGGCTTGAGCAAGCGTATTCGGGCGACGCCGATCGGCCTCGGGTGCGGATCGGCATGCACGTTGGCGAGACGATCGAGGAGGGCGGCGATTACTACGGCACGGCGGTAAACATGGCGGCCAGGGTACGTGGCGAGGCAGAGGCGGATCAGATTGTTGTCAGTGATCTGGTCCGCGCTCTGGCCAGTGGCGAGCCGGAGTTTCGTTATCGATTTCTGATCGAAACGGTGCTGCGTGGCTTTCAGGGGCGGGTCAGGCTGTATGAGTTGCTCTGGCGCGAGGACGAGATTGCTGCGGCCCCCGCGTCGGAATCGTCTTCACAGACCACCGATCCGGATGCAGCGGATCTGCGACGCTACGCACAGGCGCTGGCCGCCTGGACCACGAGCGATGATCTCTCGGAATGGGCCGGCCGCTACGTTAGGCTGTCCGGTCGTGTCGCTGCTGGGCGAGGTGTGTTTGCCAGTCAGGACGCCCGGCTCACGCTTGACCTTCAGGAATGCATCGATCGCTATCTCCGGCTCGTGATCGCGGGCGAGAGCGGCAGCGGTAAGACGACGGCGTTGCTGGAAGCGACGCATCGGGTGGCGAAAATGCTGGTGGCCGACCAGGGTGAAGTGATCCCCGTTTTCGTTCAGCTTCGCGACTGGAGGAAAAGTAAGGACTTCATCGATCTGCTACAGGAAAGCCTGGCTGTTCACGGGCTGGTCCGAGGGCGCGAGAGGCTGAGTGACTGGCTGCAGGCCGGCCGCTTTCTGCTGATCCTCGACGGCTACAACGAGCTCGTCGGATCCCTTGCCGAAT
>JBBRGK010000074.1:0-9848 GCA_038240805.1 Dehalococcoidia bacterium
CCTGGAACTGCGTGGCTCATTTGACCGAAGCGGAACTAAACGAAGAGTTCGTCATTCCGCGGCTGCCCCCTCAAGAAAAACGCGTCCGCGCATAGCGGTAGACGGCCGGCTCCGCCCCGACCGCAAAGTCCGTGTTTCCGCACGTAAGCCCGTCTTTACTTAGATCGCACCGGGGCAGAGCACCGCGACGAGCGGGGAACCGGCAATGAACGGCGGCGTAGCCCCGGCCTGGTCCGACTCGCTGGGCTGCGCGTCTTCTGTCACGGTGTGCAGATAACGCACCGCCGCATCGAGGCCGGGGTCGCGGCCGGCAGTGAGGTCCTCGGCGCTCTGCGGCGCAGTGATGTCCGGTGCGACGCCGGCACCCTCGAAATCCAGGCCGCTGCGGCCGACGAGAATGTGGACGGTCGTGACCCAGATCGAGGAGCCGTCGGAGAGCCGTACTTCGGTCGTGCCCGCCATGCAGCCGGGCGTATGCTCACCGATCAGCTCGGCGTGGCCGCTTTCCCGGATCGCCTCAGGGACGATCTCCGAGGCGGAACCGCTGCCCGGTCCGATCAGAATCGCCATCGGCCGCTCCGGCGTGATCGCCCTGCCATCGGCGTTGACCAGCTGCGGACTGCCGCCGAGGGGCACCTGCGCCAGGATCGGACCGGAGGGGATGAACAGAGCCGCGATCGGCGTGAAGTAGCCACCGCCGTTCGAGCGCAGATCGATGATCCAGCTTTTGACGCCCTGCCGTTCAAAGCCGGCGATCGCGGAGCGAATGGCGTTTGCCTGCGAATCACCTTGCTCCCAGCTGAAGAAACGCAGGTAGCCAATGTTGCCGGCAACGATCCGCGACTCCAGCTGTGGCAACCGGTAGCGGCCAAACGTGACCGGCACCTCGCGCGGCGCCGATTCGCCGGCGCGCTGGATCGTGTAGACGACCGTCCCGCCTTCCTCCCTGGCATGGGTGGTGGGCGCATCGGCGCTGCTATCGCCGTCGTAGGCGAAAATCAGATCACCCTGCCGCAGGCCCGCCCGCTGGGCCGGGCCGCCCGGAGCGACGTAGGTGATCACCCAGGGATAGGTGCGGGTGCGGATCAGGCCGGTGCCGATGAGATCCTGCCCCGCGCTCAGCGCCCGCTGCGATGCGGCCTGCGTCGGTGTAAGGAAATAGGTGTGACAGTTGTTAATGGAAGAGACCATACCCCGGATCGCCGCGTAGGCGAGGTCTGTCGGTGCGAGGCTCGTGTGCGCCTCGAGCGCCTGGTAGGCGGCGGCGAAGCGCGAATAGGCGGCATTCACGTTTCCCGAAAGGTCTGGGCGTGTGGGAAGGAAGTCCGTACCGGCGGCCTGTGCGGCTGTGACGGCGCTGCGCCAGGCTGCGTCCAATAGGTCGCCGGTATTCACGGGATTGAAGTAGTTGTGATCGATCGCGCTGAGAGCTTCATTCACCAGCCCGGCCTTGCTGGTCTGCTGGTCGCTAATGAGGTCCGTGACCTGCTCAGCGTTGTTCGCCTGCTGATCGCGGGCGACATCCGTTGCATCGGCGGCCGGCGGCATGGCGTGGACCGCCGCCGGCCGGCCGCCGTGTAGCAGCGCAAGCACCAGGACCGCCAGCACGATCGCCGGTTGCAGAAGGAAGCGGCGGGGCAAAGGGGGCCTCCCTGGCGGCGTAACTGGATAGCAACATACGCAGCGTCGTGGACTACGGTGTAGTGTTACGGATTATGATACCCAAGTCAACGGTTCTGACCTCAACCGTCCTCCCGGATAAGCAGAGCCACCGGCAGTATGGCGCAGAGCGATGCCATCGGCAGCACCGTCGCGCCATTGCGTTCCACGGCAACTGGTCTGGCGCCGGTGAACAGATCGCGGAAAACCTGCCCGGCGGCCTCATCGCGCAGCACCACCACCGTGTCGCCCCAGAGATCTCCCAGCGGTGGTTCGCCCTGTTTTGTCAGCCTCGCCGTGAGCCGGGGCGCCACCGTCAGGGCGGCAGCTGACCCGGCGCGCCGCAGGAAGGCGACCGCATTTTCGGCATGGACGCCGGCCAGCTCAAGCGGCAGATAGGCGCCGCCGACGCCGAACAGATCCGGATATTGCTGCCGAAGGCGCAGGGCAGCAAGCGTCACCAGCAGCTTGATGCGTCCATCTTCTTTTGAGGCGAGCAGCTCCGCCGCGAACTCGGCCAGCCCCCGTTTCGCCCCGGTGTGGCGCCGGATCTCGCGCATCATATCGGAGAGGCGGTCGAAATCCACCGCCCGGCGGTTGTCGGGGTCCACCAGGCTGAAGTCCCACGTCTCCGTACCCTGGTAGGTATCGGGCACACCCGGGCAGGTGAGCTTGAGCAACGTCTGCGAGAGGCTGTTATAGAGGCCGTGGGCGCAGATCCGGCGCAGGAACGGCAGGGCATCCTGTACGAACGGACTCTTCTGCCCGGATTCAAGGATCGCGCCGATGAAGGTCTGCAGCCCCTCCTCGTAGGCGGTGTTCGCGTTGATCCAGCTCGTATGGACCTTCGCCTCGCGGATCGCCTTTTCCATGTAGGCCTGGATCCGCCGCCGGAACTCGGCGAACTCGCGCTCGTTGCCAGACTCCAAAAGCTGCAGCGGCCAGGCGCCGATCAGCGTCTGGTAGAGCAGGTACTCGTCGTTCGGGTCGGGCACCGGCTGGCCACGCGGCACCTGGCGCAGCTTGCGATTCAACCGGCTCCAGCGCCGCAACGCGCCGCGCCACTCGGAGGGCAGCTCGGACAGCACATTGATGCGTGCTCGCACATCCTCGCTGCGCTTGGTGTCGTGGGTCGAGGTGGCGAGCATCGAATTGGGCCAGCGGGTCTGCCGCTCGGCGTTCTGGCGATGAAAGCTCGCCGCCGTGATCCCGAACTGGTCCGGGTCGCCCCCGACATCGTTCAGCGAAACCAGACGGACATAGCGATAGAAGGCGGTATCCTCCAGCCCCTTCGCCATTACGGGGCTGCTAACCTGCTGAAACTTGAGCACGAAGTCGATCTGCTCCGGGTTCACGTCGGTTGCATCGCTTTCGCCGCCGAGGGTCAGGGTCTCGTGGATGAAAGCAAACACCGACGGGTCGATGATCGGGTTCAGGCGGGTTGCCCGCTGGACTGCCAGCTCAATGTACAAACGGTCCCGTTCGCTCACCTGCTGCGTCTCTATCTCTGCGTCGGTGCTTACATTGTTGTCTGCATCGGAATTGGCAGCGGTATTTACCCCGATGTCCGCACCGGCATTCGCATCGGCATTTACGTATGTGCGATAGATCGGAAAGCAGGCGATCACCTCCACCAGGGCCGCGGTGAGCAGGTTGAGCGTGAAGTCGCGGTACCAGCGGTTGTGTATCGCCACCCGGCTGAGCTGCAAAGCCAGCACGTTCACCTCGCTGGCGAGCAGGGTCTGCATGACCAGCTTCTTCGCCTGGTAGACGAGATCGCGAAAGCTGGTGCGATCACCGATGAACGAGCTGTAGAGAGTATCGAACGCCTTGCGGTTGCCGGTATCGACGAAGATGCCGTTGACCTGATTGAGGAAGTCGTAGCCGGTGGTACCGTCGGCGGGCCATTCGACCGGCAACCGCTCGCCGTGGCCGAGGATCTTTTCGACGACCACATATAAAGGACGGCCTCCATTGCCGCCGGAGTCCCGTCGCGAGCACGCCCGCAGCTCGGCTTCGATCGCGTTGATCAGCGATGACCGCAGCAGCGCCGCAGACTCCTCGATCTGTGATGCACCATTCCTGCCGTTGCCGTCGTGCCGCGCTGCTGCACTGGCGGATGCGGTGCCGGTCGTTGCCATTGCAGCCGCGAAGTGGCTCTGCAGCCGCAGCAGATACCCGGCCGGGTCGCGCAGACCATCGGGGTGATCAATGCGCAGCCCGTTGACCTTGCCGGAAGCAAGCAGCTCCAGAATCAGCCGGTGGGTGGCGTCGAACACCTCCGGACGTTCCATGCGCAGCGCTGCGAGGCCATTGACATCGAAAAAGCGCCGGTAATTGATCTCCTCTGCGGCAACGCGCCAGTAGCTGAGCCGGTATGCCTGCATGTCCAGCAGCTCGGCCAGCCGGTCGAAGCTGCGGGGCTCGCCTTCGCGGCCGTTAAACTGCAGCACAAGATCGTCGATAGCCCGGCAGACACCCGATGACGAGGAGCAGAGGTTCTGCAGCCGGCGCCGGACCACCAGCCGCTCGCGGTGCAGTTCGGCGAGCCGCTCGGCGTCGGTTTCTGTCTGCGGAGGCAAGTGGCTGATCGAGGTGATAATGCTGCGCAGCTCAAGCAGGTCCTCATCTTCAGGATCCCCTGCTGCGGCGGCCTGGTTGAACGCAGGCTGGAGGATTGGGATGTAGGAGCCGGGCGCGATCGGAAACGCCTGCTCCCAGTAGTGGACGTTGAAGGCGCCGTCTTCGAACGCAAGCTGCAGCTCGCCGCGATCGAGCACGCGGCCGAACTGGTCGCCAAGCACCGGCAGCAGCACCTTGTTGGTCATTGCGGCCCGAGGGGGCTGCCAGTCAATGTCGAAATAGTTGGCGTACAGCGAGCTGGGGCCGTTTTCCAGCACGTCGAGCCACCAGTCGTTCTCCTGGCCGGTGCCCATGTGATTCGGCACGATGTCGAGCAGCTGGCTGAGGCCGGCGGCGTGCAGTGCATCGACGAAGCGTTCGTACTGCTCGGCGCTGCCGATCTCCGGGTTCAGCTCGTTGTGCCCAACGATGTCATAGCCGTGCATGCTGCCGGGTTTCGCCTTTAAGTATGGCGAGGCATACACGTCGCTGATCCCGAGATCGCGCAGATAGGGAACCTGGCGGCGGGCGTCATCGAAGCGGAAGGTGTGGTTGAACTGCAGCCGGTAGGTGGCGAGCGGCGTATGGCGCGTTGCAGCAAGCCGGTCGAGCAACGCGGCGGGAGTTTCGACCGGAACCGGGGCAGTGGAGCGGTTTGTGGTGGCGGGCATGCTGTCCTTGCCGGCCGATCAGGCCGCCGGAGAGATTATCCCCACCAGCATGGAACCTGAACGCCGTCAGCACAGTTGACAGAAGGGGGTATTTCGAGCCCGACGATCGGCTCAGTGCTCGGGCGCGGGCAGCAGGCACCGGGGATAGTCGCAGTCATCGCAGTCATGATGAACCCGTGGCGCCCGGCAAGCGTAAAATGCCGCACCGTTTTGCCGCGACAGCCTGAATCAGGCAACTTGCGAGCACGGCGCCGCTGCCGCCGACGATGCAAACAGTCTCGCCAAACCGGCCAACCAGGACAAGCTCGAGCAGATAGGCCACCACCGCCGGCGCAAACAGCGCCACCGCAGCGATCCGCGTCCGCCGCCGCTCGACCAGCAGGATCGTGAGCACAGCGGAGAGATAGCCGGGCACGATCAGCAGCGCCAGCAGCCGGGCCGGTGTCGCGGACCCGTCGTAACCTGACCCGGCGGCACGTCGAACGACGACTGGCGCCGTGAGCACCAGGCCGGCGCTGATCACCGCCCCCGCCGCGATCACCAGCAGAAACAGCCGCGTCACCTGCCCCTGCAAACCAGGCACACCCTCACCGCGCGCGTGCAGCAGGTAGGGAAAGAGCACGGCGACGACGATCTTTGGCACGACCAGCGCGATCGTATATACCCGCGCTGCCACGGCGAACTGGGCCGCCTCAACGCTGGAGCGCAGCAACCCCAGCAGCACCACTTCAACCCTGAAACGCAGCAAAGCGACCAGAGTGACCACCCCGAGCAGCGGCGCGGCGCGGCCGAGCCGGCGCAGCGCCTGCAGGGTATCGGGCGAAAACGCGCGCTCGGGACGCACCCAGCTCAACCCCGCCAGGAGCCCGGCCGCCCAGGTGGCCGACCAGGCCGCGACCAGCAATGCCACGCCGGGTCTGGCCGTGCTGCCGCGCTTATACACGATCGCGATCACGACGATGACCAGCACCTGGGTGGCGCGGGCCACGTTCTCCAGCGTGGCAGCGCGGCGGAACTGCTTGCGTGCCCGCAGGATCTCCTCGCAGGCGGCGGTGAGCCCGCTTGCCAGCAGCCCCGGCACTGCCAGCAATCCCGGCAGGCCGTAGACACCGCGATCGGTCGACAGCGCGATCGCGACGAGCACCAGCAGGCCGGCCACGCCTGTCGTCAGCAGGCGCAGCAGCAGCGCGGGCACGACGTACTGCGATCCATCTTCAGCCGCCACTGCCTGGATCGCGGCCAGCGGCAGACCAAAGGCAGCAAGGCCAGCCACGATCGAGACGGCGTCCAGCACCGTTGCCCAGATCCCGTAGTCCGCTTTGGACAGCAGCCGCGTGGTGAGCACGAAGCTGGCCAGGCTAAGCAGCAGGTTGATCGCCTCACCGCCGGCGATATAGGCGATGCCTGCCGTTAGCGTCGCCGGCAGAATCCTGCCAAGCCGGGCCAACACCGATCCGTCGGGCGCAGCATCCGCGTCGGGCTGCCTCAACAGCGGTACCGGGTGACGAACGGCATCAGCGCTCCGGCTTCGTATTTTGAGTTGCGGCAGAGTTAGGACCAGATAACGGACGGGGAGCGGTTGATGATACAGGCGGAGGATAGTCGAGGTTGGGCATGCGGGCGCGTCGCTCCATCCCCGGCGGACGCTTCAGCCGCTCCTGGAAGTTCTTGAACGCCGGGTCGCTCTGATAGCCGTAGAGCGCCTTGAGCGGCGGCACCTCACCCGTCTGCGACCTCTCCTGTTGCAGTGATATAGGACCAGCTAAATCTGATTGCTCGTTTTCGGCGGGCTCGACGGGTGCTGGAGACAACGATACAGACGCAGGCATGTCCGTGCCAGTGCGGGCAAGCGGTGCAGCATCGGGCTCAACTGGCGCCGGCCGGCGGCCAAACAAGCGGTTCAGAAAGGCCATGAATTTCCTCAGCCGGTCATACGATGGTCCGCCGTTCCATTATCGCATCGTCGCGGGGCACGGTCCCCACCCCGTTCCAGTGGCACCTCACCGCGGACGGCGGTGCGCACCTGCACCGGCTTGACGGTTTCACGGCTTGAACAACGCCGGCACCAGTCCGTACCATGACCCTGTTGGACCAGGTTGTCCAGTTGCGCGTCGCGCACGATTCATTCTCACCTGGGAGACAAACCATGCCGGCCGCACCGTCGCTCACAACTATCGTCACAGCTGCACAGTCGCAGGTATCGAGCGACCTCGCGGGCGAAAAAGTCATCCTCGGTCTGCACGACGGCATCTATTACGGCCTCGACGGCGTGGGCGCCAGGGTCTGGGAGCTGCTGCGCGAGCCGCGCTCCGTTGGCGAACTCAGGGATACAATTCTGGCTCAATACGACGTGGACAGTAAGCAGTGTGAGCGCGATCTGCTGACACTGCTCGGCGATTTGGCGGCCCGCGGTCTGATCGATTTGCGGGATGAAGCAGGCTCTCCCTCGCCGGCGATGGCTGATGCCTGATCGCCGCCCGCTGTGAGTGCAATCGCGGGCATCATCAATCCGCGGGGGCGTCCCGTCGAGCGCGATCTGCTTGAGCGGATGGCAGCGGCCGGGGCGCCATTCGGCCCGGATGAAGAAGCGATCTGGCTGGCTGGCGACGCGGGTCTTGTCTATCGCGGGGTGTCCCTCGCGACGGCCCCACAACCGCAGCCGCTTCATGACCTCGAATCCGGTCTCGTCGTCATGCTTGATGGTCAGGTCCATGCCCGGCAACAGCTGCGTAAGTCGCTCGCGGCGGCCGGGCATCCGTGCCACACGGGGTCAGATGTCGAGCTGCTCTTACGCGCCTATCAGTGCTGGGGAGATCGCTGTCCAAACCGTGTGCTGGGCGAGTACGCCTTCTCGATCTGGGACAGCAGGCGACGGCGGCTGTTCTGCGCCCGTGATATCGCGGGTAGCCGGTCGCTGTTCTATGCCCGCTTTCCGGATGGCTCCTTCCGGTTTGCGACGGTCGCCGCTCAGCTCCTGAGCGACACGGCGCTGCCGCGCAAGCCGGACCTGCTCAGCATGGTCGATTTCATCGTGACCAGGGGCGGACTCGCGCCGGTGCGCACCCCCCTCGCCGCGATAGGGCGGCTCCCGGCGGCGCACGCGCTCGTGGCAGACGACAACGGCGTACAGGTCAGCCGCTACTGGTCGCTTGACCACGAGCTAGATACGGCGCTGAAAGCCGGTGGCGATCACGTGGATTTGCTGGGCACCGCGCTCGTCGCAGCCGTCCGCGACCGCCTCGAGAATTGCCGCTCCGCCGCGATCTCACTCAGCGGCGGCTACGACTCGGGCGCGCTCTTTCTCACCTGGCAGTGGCTCCGATCGCAGGATTCCTCGCTCCCTGCGCCGCTCGTCTCTTCTTACTATTGGGATGACCCCGCATCCGACGAACGGGAGGATGTACGCCGTCTGCTGGATCGATGGCCTGCCCCGGAATCATTCCTGCATCTGCCCGGCGGCAGCCTGCTCGATGGGGTTGAGGAGAACACGAGGCAGATTGGCATGCCTGACCCCAACTTCGGCGGGTACTGGCTCAGGACGCAGGCCGCGGCGGTGCGCTCGTCCGGCGTCCACATGATTATGAGCGGCGAGCTGGGCAACGAGGTGACCGAGGACGACATTCTCCGTTGCACCGATCTGCTGCTCGAAGGCAAGCCGGGCCGAGCGCTGGCGCAGCTTGGCCTGTGGTCCCGGTTCTGGGGCACGCCTGTGCTGCGAACGGCGCGGGAGGATCTGCTCCGCCGCTCGTTACGCCTTCTGGTTCCCACATTCCGGTCGCCGTCCAGGCACTTTCGAAGAATGGCAGGGCGAGCGCCGGCCTGGGCACCGCATCTCTCGAACATGGCCGACGAGCTATCCGAGGAGCTTCTGCCTGCCGGGTCACGGCGGCGTGAGCTGCGGCTGATCGATGCAGATGCGCGGTGGAACCTGGAGAGAATGTCCAATCGGCTACTGTGTGGACCGGCGGTCGAGCGCCAGGTCGAGGGACTCGAGATGACCATGCCGTTCATGGACCGGCGCGTAATCGTCGCCAGCCTGGCGGGGCTCGTGTCTGAAACTGAGGTCGTCGATCACCGGCACAACCTGGTGAGCGCGGTGAGGCGGTCCACCGGCGAGGAGCTGCGTGGAGAGGCACGGGATGCCGACGCTCCGCTGGAGGGTGCATTGCGAGCTGATCTCTCGGCCGCGCAGCCTCTGATGACCGCCGAGAACCTGATCGGCCTGGGTTTGATCGATGCGCGACGATGGCAAGTGCACGTCAACGAGTTTCGGCTGGGTCGACGAGGTTTCAGATGGCCGCTGTGGACCGTGGCGTCGCTGGAGGCATGGGCGAGGTGTTGGCTGCGTTGAGCGCGACATGAATGATCCCCTGCGCCAGCCGGTGCTATGCTATCAGCAGGGCAGCGCCAATGCCACCGTGGAAGGTACTGAGGCACGATGATGCCGGAACCGACCACGCCATCCCGGCCGGGGGGAAGCGGCCGTACCGATCTCCACGACTGACTGTTTACGGTACGGTCACCCGCTTGACCCAGACCAAGCTCAGCGTAAGGCTCGACGCGGGCGGTGCTTTGACGAAGATCATGTAATATTCGATTGGATTTGATAATGCTAGAGTCGACCACGCCATCCCGGCCGGGAGGTAAGCTGCCGTACCGATCTCCTCGACTGACCGTTTACGGTACGGTCACCCGGTTGACCCAGACCAAGCTCAAAACAAGGCTCGACGCGGGCGGCGCACTGACAAAGAACTCATAGCTGTCGAATTGTACGGACTACAGCTCCAGAGCGTGGATTCGTCTCGGGTACCCCCTGCGGAGATCTTGCCCGGCTCGATTCCGGTGATTGTCGAGCATTCGTCTTACCCGTATGCGCAGGTGGATTGGTTCGTCGCT
>JBBRGK010000075.1:0-9741 GCA_038240805.1 Dehalococcoidia bacterium
AGGCGCTCCCGGCATAAGATCTCCTCAGCGAGGTTCCAGAACCGGGGTGAGGCCGCTGGCCAGCCCCGGTATTCTTTGCGCGCTGTGCACAGTCTCGTGAGGAAGTTCACTAACTTCGCAGCGATCGTGTCTCGGCGTGTGGAACGGCGCGGCAACGACGGGCGACAATGTGAACAGGCGCACCGTACTCACCGCTGTTAACTTCGCTGGCGTCGGGGAACCATATGGCAAACCGGATCTGGGAGAGACTGAGCATTTCCGCTCAGCCTGGCGACAAGCTTGCGCCCGAGGAACGCGTCCATACCTGGGAAGAGGTGTACCAGGGGCTGGACCTCAACCGTGCCCGGCTCGAAGCGGCGCGCTGCATCCAATGCCCCTCGGCGCCCTGCATGGAAGCCTGTCCGACACACAACGACATTCCCGGCTCGCTAATGCTTCTGGAGCACGGCGACTACCTTGCTGCGGCGAACCGCTTTCGTGAGACCTCCACCTTGCCGGAGATGTGTGGGCGGCTCTGCCCTCAAGAGCGGCTTTGCGAAGGTGATTGTCCGGTTGGCTTCGCGATCCGGCCCGACGGCAGGAAGGAACCGCCCGTGGGCATCGGCCAGCTGGAAGCGTTCGTGGCCGACGCCCAACGGGAACATCTGGGCGGCTTCCCGCTCCCATCAGTATTGCCCGTACCGACTGGGCGACGAGTGGCAGTGATCGGCTCGGGACCATCCGGTCTCACAGTCGCGGAAGAATTGGTAAAACGCGGCCATGCCTGCACCGTGATCGACCAGTGGCCCGCGCCGGGCGGAGCGCTCGCACACGGGATCCCAAACTTCAAGCTGGGGAAGCGGATTTTGCAGCAGAAGCTTCAGTTTCTGACCATGCTCGGCGTTGACTTCATCAACAACGTGAAGGTCGGCCGCGATCTCACCGTCGATGAGTTGCTCGATCAGGGTTTCGATGCAGTTTACCTGGGGACTGGAGCAGGGATCGATCGCGAGTTGCGCATCCCCGGTGCGGGCGACTTCGAAGGTGTGTTCACCGTCACCGACTTTCTCCTGCGGGCCAACGCCTCCGTGGGCCGGCTGCTCGCAGCGCCCGGCGAGGGGCATTCTGCTCCTAACGCGGGTGGCGCCGTTCAGCCAGGCGGGCCGCGCGTGGTCGTGATCGGCGGTGGAGACGCTGCAATGGATGCGGTCCGTGCGGCACTTCGGCTCGGTGCGAGCGCTGTGACCCTCCTCTTTAGCGGTATGGCGTCCGAAATCCACGCTCGCGCAGCTGAGGAAGAAGATGCGCGGGCAGAGGGCGTGGTGTTTCGCTGCGAGAGCGAACCGGTCGAATTTTTCGGTGACTCCGCAGGCAAACTCGCGACAATCAGAGCCCGGCGCGTGGAACAGGCAACCTCTCGTGCTGGCAGCCGGACCAGAGCCTTCGGCGTTGTCGGGTCGGAGTTCGAGCTGCCGGCAACGATGGCCGTGATCGCGCTCGGCTATGAGCCGGATCCCCTGGTGCAGGAGTGGACGCACGGTCTGTCCGAGGACGCCCGTGGATATCTGCACGCCGACAGGCTTTCCGGACGCACGGGGCGGCCAGGAGTCTTTGCGGGTGGCGACGTTGTGCACGGCGCCGGTCTAGTCGTCACAGCCATGGCTGCAGGTAGGCGGGCCGCAGCGGGTATCGACCGCTACCTTCAAGCACTTTCAGAAGCACCGCCGGCTCCGCCAGAACTTTCGGCGGTGGCATCGGGAACCCGCCGGTCCCGCCGGCGCTCCTGACGACAAACAACCTCAAAACGCATCGGTTCCGAACCTTAGCACTCTCGGGGTGCGTTTGCTAATCTGCCTCTACGTGCGATAGAATCTGCACAACGGTACACCTGAAAGTGCAAGCGAACCAGGCTGCGCAGGGGCTCGTACCGTGAATTCAGAGGAGTTCGACGAGGTATGGCGCAGGGCACAATCGGCATCTACCTCAACGCGAAGCGGCTCAAGGCGTTTCGGGCCAGCACAGTTCACGCGGCGCCCGAAGGCCCCGACTGGGTGCTGATCAGCGAAGACTCGATGATCGGCATGATGAAAATACGCGAGATAGCGCAGGAGCGTTCCCTCGTTCCGGATGTACAGAAGATCGAATGGATCGGCCGCACCGATGAGCCGGCCGAGGCCTGAATTACGGAGGAACTGACCAGCAATGCCGCCAAAACAACTGCTGTTTGATGAGTATGCGCGCGAATCGCTGAAGATCGGCGTGGACATCGTCGCCAATACGGTCAAGGTCACGATGGGGCCGAAAGGCCGAAACGTTGCCCTCGGCAAACGCTTCGGCGCTCCCGTGATCACGCATGACGGTGTGACCGTCGCGAACGAGATCGAGATTCGGGACCGCTTCGTCAACATGGGCGCCCAGTTGACCAAAGAGGCAGCGAGCAAGACTGGCGACGTAGCGGGCGATGGCACCACAACATCGACCATTCTCGCTCAGGCGATGATTCACGAGGGGATGCGCAACATCGCGGCCGGCGCGAACCCGATGTCTCTGAAGCGCGGCATCGAAGCTGCGACCCGGGTTGCTGTCGAAGCTCTGAAGGCGATGGCGACGCCCGTGGATGGCAAAGAGGGCCTGACCCAGATCGCGACGCTTGCCAGCGCCGATCCGGAGATCGGCGGCCTGATCGGTGAGGCGATGGACCGGGTCAGCGCCAACGGCGTGATCACGATCGAAGAGAGCCGTGGCATGACCTCGGAGATCGAGTACGTCGAGGGAATGAGCTTCGACCGAGGCTATGTCTCGCCGTACCTTGCAACCGATGCTGAACGGAACATCGCCGAACTCAGCCAACCACTCATTTTGATCACCGACAAGCGGATCTCCGCTGCGGGAGACATCATCCCGCTGCTCGATCTGGTACTTCGGTCTGGCAAAAAGGAGATGCTGCTCATCTGCGACGACTTTGACGGCGAGGCTCTGGCGACCGTGATTGTCAACAAGATGCGTGGCAATCTGAACGCGGTCGCGGTCAAGGCTCCAGGCTACGGCGACCGCCAGAAGGATCTGCTTGAAGATATCGCGATCATGACCGGCGGACAGGTCATATCCGAGAGCATCGGCCGAAAGATGGAAAGCGTGACCCTGGCCGATCTCGGCAGTTGTCGCTCGGCAGTGATCACCAAAGAAGATACGACTCTGGTCGAGGGCCACGGCTCAGCCGAGGCACTGCAGCAGCGGGTCGCTCAGATCCGCGCGATGATCGAAGAGGCCTCGTCTGACTTCGATCGCGAGAAGCTGCAGGAGCGGCTGGCCAAACTCGCTGGTGGTGCGGCAGTGATACACGTCGGTGCAACGACTGAGTCCGAGCTGAAAGAGCGGAAAATGCGGGTCGAGGACGCGATGCATGCTGCGCGTGCTGCTGCCGAAGAGGGCATCGTGCCCGGCGGTGGCGTCTCCCTGCTGCGGGCCGCTGACGCGATCGATGGGATGGAACTGGACAGCGACACGCGCACCGGCGCGATGATTGTCAAGAAGGCGCTTTCGGCACCTCTGGCGCAAATTGCGGAAAACGCCGGCCTAGAGGGCCAGGTAGTTGTGCAGGGTGTGCGCCGGCAGCAGAAAGAGCGCGGGGACGTCAATATCGGTTTCGAAGTCGTTTCCGGCGAGTATGTCGATCTGCTCAAGAACGGGATCATCGATCCGGTAAAGGTCACACGCACCGCGCTTCAGAACGCAGCGTCCGTGGCCGCATTGCTGCTGACGACCGAGGCGATCGTTGCCGAGATCGCCCAGGACGAGCCGGCGATGGCAGCACCTCCGATGGAAGATTACTAGGCGCAATTGCCTGACGATACGGGGCCAGCGCTAACTGCACCGGCCCCGTTTTTTCGCCCCGCGACGGCGCCGGAACGTGACCGCCGTCGCTAACTGCCATGATATAGTTAATCCATTAGGTCAACTTTGGAGATATGTCATGCCCACAAGGAATCCCCAGGAGCCATTCTCCCGCGTCACTGTGAGCGAAGCGAAGCAAATGCTCGACGCTGGCAATGTCGAGTTTGTCGATGTCAGAGAACCGGGAGAATTTGCCGAAGGCCACGCAACGGGAACGAAACTCATGCCGCTGAACAGCGTGTTCGCGCGGCAGGCCGAGCTTGCCGACGACCGGGACATCCTCTTCATTTGCAAGATGGGCCAGCGAAGCGCGCTCGCCTGCGAGTACGCTGCAGCTGCCGGCAAGACGAGGCTCTTCAACGTCGAAGGCGGCACCGAAGGCTGGCGCGAGGCAGGTCTGCCGATGGAGCTGTAGGGCCGTTATACTTAGCCTGGTTCCGGTGGTCCCAGTGCAACGCGATGGAGGCCACGGTGGGTCAGGCTCAACGCGCCCGCGTATTTTATGGCTGGTGGGTCGCATTAGGAACCTGTGCGGTCTCATTCGTGGGCGCCGGGATCGGCTTTTATTGCCTCGGGGTGTTTATTGATCCACTGGTCAAAGCGCACGGCTGGAGCAAGTCCGAAGTTTCCTACGCGATCACCCTCTTCTTTATCACGGGCGGCGTGCTCGGAATCGTCATTGGCCGTGTGGTCGACCAACGCGGGCCTCGATTCGTGCTTATTTTCGGCGCAGTCGAGATGGCTGTCTGTCTCTTTCTCCTGGGCCACATCACCGCGCTCTGGCAGCTATACGCCGTCTACGCAGCGATGGCGCTCGGCTACGGCTGCCTCTCCAACGTCACCGTAAGCGCAGTCGTCGCTCGCTGGTTTATCCATAAGAGAGCCCGTGCGCTAAGCCTGACGATGACCGGAACGAGCCTGGGCGGCGTCCTGCTCGTGCCTGCGGCCACCGCAGTCATCTCCACCTATGGATTCACTGCCGCAACCACGCTCCTGGGTGTGCTCGCTCTGGGCCTCATCCTACCGGTTGCGCTTTTTGTCATTCGTCGCGATCCGGCACAGATGGGGCTCCTGCCGGATGGGTACGCTCTCACCAGCCTGTCGCAAGGGCGCGAGGGAGCGGGGCCGCTCGGTCTGGCATTTCAGACCCGGTTGTGGACACGGACTGAGGCGATGCGCACCACGGCGTTCTGGGCTATTACAGTGGGCTTCGCGTTGGTCCTCGTCGGTCAGACGGCATATCTGATTCACCAGCTCTCCTTCCTGAAAGGCATCATCGGCGCTGGACAGGCCGCCGTAGCAGTGAGCGCAACTGCGGGAGGCAGCGTGGTGGGGCGGCTTGTGATGGGCACCTTCGCCGACAGGCTCGACAAACGCCGGCTCGCGATCGGGTGTGTGCTCATACAGTCGGTATCGCTGATGCTGGTGGCGCACACCGAGTCAACGGTACTGCTGTACGCAGGCACCCTCGGCATCGGCCTTACGATGGGGAACATTTACATGATGCAGTCGCTGCTGGTGGGCGAGTGCTTCGGCCTCGCATCATTTGGCACAGTGTTCGGACTGGTGAGCGTGCTGGCGCAGATCGGCTCGGCTATCGGTCCGGCCGTTGCAGGACGACTGTTTGACGCGACAGGCAGCTACAGGCTGAGCTTCACGCTGCTCTCGTTGATCGGGCTGTTTGCGGCCGTGCTGATCCAGTTCGCTCGTCCGGCACGATCGGCGGGTACCTTCGTTTCAGCACGCGCAGCGACGCCGCTGGCCCCTCGCGCAAAGGTGTAGCGGTTTGACCTGATGCAACCCGGAAATTCTGCACCCCCTATCATCATCGTGCGCCAGGGGCATTAATGCCGGCGGGGAGCGTTCTCACCATGACGACGATCATTGTCTTCGACATCGACATGACCCTGATCCGCACCAATGGTGCCGGCCGACGGGCGATGAACCGGACGTTCCTTCATCTCTACGGGATTCCAGATGCTTTCGCCGGCATGGCGGTTGCCGGACGGACAGATGGCGCTATCCTGCGGGATGGCTATCTGCGTCACGCCCTTCACGACCGGGATCTGCTGCTTGAGTTCGAGTCGTTTCGGGTCCGCTATTTCGCCGAGCTTGAGCGTGAACTGCGAGAGACGAGCGGCGTGGATGTCCTGCCCGGCGTCGCGCCGCTGCTTGGGATCCTGCGCCAGCGCCCTGACGTACGCCTTGGTCTCGGTACCGGGAATTACAAAGCAGCCGCTGAACTGAAACTTCGCCATGTTGACCTGTGGGAGTCGTTCGCTGGCGGCGGCTACGCCGACGATTCGGAGGATCGAGCGGAGGTGATCGCGGCCGGGATCATGCGCCTGAAGCACGGCGTCGATGCCCCATCGCCTCGGGTGTGGGTTGTTGGGGACAGCCCGCATGATGTCAGCGCCGGGAAAGCCAATGGGGCATTCGTGCTCGGTGTTGCGACGGGCAGCTCCGACCGCGCCGAGCTACTCGGCGCGGGAGCGGACGTGGTCATGGATGATCTTTCCGATACAGCGGTGTTTTTAGCAACCACGCTGGATGGCAACGCCGGATGAGCGCTCATCGGCGGATCATCCGTCGTAAAACGGACAGGCAGGCGTGTCGCTGTAAGGGTGCAAGAAGCCGCTCCCTGGATGATCGCAGGTGCCTCGACCGCCGGGCATACCATCGGCCATCCAGTTCCGGCAGGAACCGCACCCCATCACGGCCACTGCCACCAATGGCACAAGGCCGGGGGTCGTGGCGACGCTTGTGGGCTGAGAGGCATCGGTTCGCCTCGCGGTCGCAACTACGCTCTGCCCAGGTCTCCGTCCGGCGCTTCGGTTTACGCGCTCAATTTTGCGGTCGCGCCGGTCAGCACGTCGCACAACCCGTTCGCGCTCAGCAAATGCAGAGTCATCGAAATCATCGGCGTCATCGCCCGGCGATCCGCGCTGTCCCCCGCGCCGTGACATGTCTTTTCCTTGAGCGATCTGAGGGGTCGAGACCTCGGCGGTTCGGTCTCTGGAGGACGTTTTACCCGGACCGATGATCCGAGGGGAGCTACGATCGCTTCCGATACCGCTTCCTGGGAGCAGCAATCTGCTCTGGCCGCGCGGGACGCTCTTCGGCCAGAATCGCCTCAGCAGCAGGCGCGTCGCCCTCCAGTACAAATATCTCCGTCGTAAACGGCATCCCTCCCATACCGCCCGTGACCGAGAACAGCGAATCCGTATTTTTCACCAGTGAGCGGATCCCCGCCTGTCGCAACAGATCATGAATCATCTGCGCCGTCGCAGGGTTTTCCGCGACAGCTACTTGAACGAGCCGCTCGCGCCCCGTATCCCTGCCCGCGTTCAATTCATTTTTCCGAAGCTTGCATATCTTTGCTGATGCGCGATGTTGACCTGCCGGGTGAGCGCCGCCGTGGATTCCTCAAGGATGTGAGTCTCGGCCGCGAGGCAGGCGTCTACGCTCTCGAACTCGAGTAAATGCTGCTTTGCGCCAGCCGAGATGTCCAGCCGGGCTGCGACGAAGTTAGCGAGCATTTCCGGATGGGTGGGCAGGCCGACACGCCGGGTCCATTGGCCGCCGAGGGCGAGCATCGACCGATGGTGGAGCGAAAATAGCTCGCCAACCTTCGCGGCCAGGTCACCGGTCGCCTCAGCAGGAGGGGCACGCTCCAGGTAACGAACTTCACCGGCTAAGTGCGCCTGACTGTGATCGAGCGACAATATCCGAAACCGCTGTTGACCAATCGCAATGATATTTAGCCGGCCATCCGACAAATGCTCAACGCGCGTAATACTCGCCGTTGTACCGACCTCATGAGGTACGGCACTACTGCCAACTTCGGAACCATCGCGGATCAAGACCACGCCGAATGGTTGCTCGCGTTCGATGCACCCGGCGATCATCAGCTTGTACCTGGGCTCGAAAATATGAAGAGGCAGTGCGGCCCCGGGAAAGAGCACGGACCCTAACGGGAAGAGTGGAATGACGGGCATCTGTGTCTGCTCGCGGCTCAGGATGGACGGGCCGCAGGGAAGCGACCTCAGCTCTGCATACCTTCAACGCCGGCCATACGCCGAACCAGATCGAGGGTCCGCCGGCCGTTATAGGCGCGGGCGATCATCAGTTTCTCCGCCTCAAGCGAGCCTTCGGCGTGAATTGCAAGTACCTCCTGGTAGCCACCGTATTCCGACGATGTGAGATCCTTGACGAAATTGATCGCCCGCAGCCGTTCGCGGGCGCCAACGCCGGTGCGGCCACCGTAGTACCGCAGGAAATACTTCCCGATCTCTTCGCTCTCGATGTCCTCGACGCCCGGACCAGTGACCAACAGTCCGCCGGAGATGTCCTGGACCATCGCCACGGCTTCGTGATAGTTGTGTGCGAAGTGATACTTGGCCATATTCACCGTTAGCGCGTCGGGCACTGCGATTCCCAGCTCGCCGACGCGACACTTCAGCGCTGCGTGATGCGTGAGGCCGCGAAGCGTCTCGGCGTAGCTGATCAGTCGCACCAGCTTGTCTCGCACATGGGCAGCGCGGCTGATGCCGTTCATATCTGCCATCATCTGCGCGGCACCGACCAGCGCATCAACCAGCGGCAGTTTGTACGAGATCGCCGTGAAGCGGTGAAAATCAACGAAGCCAAGCGCAAGGGCGCCGGCGTACTGGTGCTCGCCGGCCATGAACACCCGATCCCACGGCACGAACACGTCGTCGAAGACGGTAGTGGTCTCCATCATCTTGTGTTTCGCGGTGATCGGAAATTCAAACTCGGTGCGCTCGCTCTGGCCGGACGCGCCGTACGGACTGGCCAGCAGCTTCACGCCGGGGGTGTTCACCGGGATGGCAAATGCTACCGCGTAGTCCGCGTCTGCCTCGGACATCGCTCGAGTCGGGAGGACAATGACCTCGTCCACATGCGTCGTATTGGATGTGTGGCATTTGGCGCCCCTGACGACGACACCGTCGTCACGGCGCTCAACGATGCGGACGTAGTAATCGGGATGGTCCTGGTCAGTCGGTCCTTTGGAGCGGTCGCCCTTAACGTCGGTTTGGGCCACGGCAAGGGAGAGGTCGTTATCGCGACAATGCTCGTAGAAAGCGCGCACGCGTGGCAGGTAACTACTGCCGGTCTTCGAGTCCATTTGATTCGCGACGAGATGCAGACCGAACAGCGCGTCGGTGCCGATCTCTTTAATCAGCACGACCAGCGTGTTCCCGAGCGCGGTCGCCTGCTCGATCAGGGCGCTGCGCTTCAGCAGGTCGTCGGTGCTTTCCGGCAGCTTGTAGTAGCGACTATAGGGGGCGCCTGGGCCATCGGAGACCATGGCGAGCTCACGGTAAGCGGGATCTTCGGCCATCTCGAAATCGATGCAGGCGTGATCGACGGCCACACCGATCACGGGGTGAGTCGTGACATCTTCAACGCGGGCGCCGCGGAAATATACCGATCGATCGTCGTGCAGGCCGGCACGGTACTGTTTCGGAGTTCGCAGGCCCATGCGCTGGTGCTCCTTTATACCGACGTTAGCGCCGCCGTTCACGGGCGGGCGTCGAGGCCATGATCTCCCACGGGTCGGGAAGGGTCAAGCAAACCGAACTACAAACCAGCCGTCACTTGCCAATACAAAAGCGGGAGAAGATCGTATCAAGCAGGTCCTCGGTCGCGTCCTCGCCGGTCAGTTCTCCCAGGGCACGCACCGCCGCGCCCAGGTCCACAGCTAGCAGATCTTCCGCCACACCGTCGGCGTAACCGCCGGCTGCGGCACGGACATGCTCGGCCGCCCGGCGGGCGGCATCGCGCTGTCGAATCGTGCTCAGAGCGATCCCATCTTCGGGCGGCCGTTCACCGTTGACGGCGGTT